>NZ_JBPQTX010000873.1:0-272 GCF_051386555.1 Streptomyces sp. URMC 126 | reverse complement strand
GGTTCCGACAAAGTGCTTTTTGACACGACCGAAAGTAAAGGATTTCAAGTAAATTGGTTGATAAATAATGCAGGATTCGGCTCGATGGGTTATTTTTCTGAATTGGACCTAGAAAAAGAACTGCGAATGATCAGATTGAATATAGAAGCCTTGGTAGCCCTAACGCATCGTTATCTACGCAAGATGCGAGAAATGAGAGAAGGTGTGATAATCAACGTATCTTCAGCCGCCAGTTTTCAACCCGTTCCATTCATGGCAACATATGCAGCAAC
>NZ_JBPQTX010000872.1:0-272 GCF_051386555.1 Streptomyces sp. URMC 126 | reverse complement strand
GAGCTGACCATGGCGAACGGCGCCCAGGCCGCCAACGGCACCACGTCGGCCTCGGCCGCCCCGACCTCCACGGTCAAGGCGCCGGAGCCGGCGGACCGCCCGGAGGACCGCACCGAGGGCTGACGCCCAGGTCCGCCGGGGTCGCCCCGGAATGCAGGCCGCTCCTCCCAGGGTTCTACTCTGGGAGGAGCGGCTGTTTTCGTTCGCTTGTCGACGCGCATCCGCACCTCCCACGGCCAGACGAGGAACGAGGCACAGATGACCGACCCGGT
>NZ_JBPQTX010000871.1:0-272 GCF_051386555.1 Streptomyces sp. URMC 126 | reverse complement strand
GGCCAAGACGCTCGCCGACGTAAGCACGGACATCGTCACGCAGGGCATCCGCATCCCAGATGCTGCTGTTCAACAGCCGCTGGAAGCCGTCCGGGGTGCGGTGACCTGCCCACTCCGCGAGCTGCCAGCCGTTCTTGCGTGCCGCCTGGCCCAGCAGGCCGCGGACGTAGTCCCGCATCCGCCACCGCAGATCCGCCCGGCCGAACCGGCCCGCCACCCGCGCGAACACCGACTCCAACTCCGCAGCCCAGCAACCGGCTTCAGTCATGCCC
>NZ_JBPQTX010000870.1:0-272 GCF_051386555.1 Streptomyces sp. URMC 126 | reverse complement strand
ATGTCGTCGGAGAAGTGCCGCGCGGTGGCGAGGTCGTGGGTGATGTAGAGCACCGCGAGGTCGTCCTCGCGCTGGAGGCGGGCGAGCAGGTTGAGCACGCCCAGCCGGATGGAGACGTCCAGCATGGAGACCGGCTCGTCGGCGATGACGACCTGGGCTCCGGGCGCCAGGGCCCGGGCGATGGCCACTCGCTGGCGCATGCCGCCGGACAGCTCGTGGGGACGGCGCTGGGCGATGTCGGCGGCCGGGGTCAGGTTGACGCGCTACAGGAG
>NZ_JBPQTX010000869.1:0-272 GCF_051386555.1 Streptomyces sp. URMC 126 | reverse complement strand
TCGGTGTTGTTCGATGAGCTCGAACTGGAACGGCCGCGCGATCAAACGCAGAACCCGCCTTTGGTGCCCGCTCCGGCGCTCAGCACCAGTGCGCAAGCGCGTTAAGCGACCCTGAAGCAGTTCAGTTCCATGGGTTTGAAAGGCAGAAAGACATTTGTCGAGATTCTGACCAGCGCTTCGCTGGGCACAATCCTGTTCACCTTTGTCATCTTCCTGAACCGGGTCAGCAAGCTTTTCGAACAACTGGTTCGCGGCTCCGCACCGTCGGAAAC
>NZ_JBPQTX010000868.1:0-272 GCF_051386555.1 Streptomyces sp. URMC 126 | reverse complement strand
GTCCTGCACGCCGGTGTTCAGTCCCTGGCCGCCGGCCGGGAAGTGGATGTGCGCCGCGTCGCCGGCCAGCAGCACCCGGCCCGCCCGGTAGCGCTCGGCCTGCCGTGCGGCGTCTCCGAACCGGGAGACCCAGCGGGGGCTGTGCATGCCGAAATCGGTGCCCGCGATCTTCCGCAGTGACGAGCGCAGCCACGAGAACGTCGCCGGCTCGTCGCGGTCGGGGACGCGGTCGTACTCGCAGGTGATCACCCGGTACCAGCCCGGTTCGAAGA
>NZ_JBPQTX010000867.1:0-273 GCF_051386555.1 Streptomyces sp. URMC 126 | reverse complement strand
CATCTTCAGCGTAGTCCGGTACGGGGTGGTATTTCACCGGGCGGGCGGTCGGCGGCGGTTTGCGCGGGGACGCTACGCGTCCCGGTCGCCACGGTCTGTCACGGGGTCGTCCGATGCGGGCGCGGCTCGCCGGGCGCGGTCCGCCGGGCGCGCAGTCGATGGAACGCGGCCAGCCCGTCCGGGACCCACTCCCACTCCGTGAGCCGCCGGTCGAGCTCCTCGTCGGTGAGGAAGGCGTGCCAGGCCACCTCCTCGACCTGCGGGTTCACCGGC
>NZ_JBPQTX010000866.1:0-273 GCF_051386555.1 Streptomyces sp. URMC 126 | reverse complement strand
CAGCAAATGCCGTCCGCTACCAAGACCACGGCGCGTTCTTCCGAAGATTTCACGGCCCCCGCAGAGGCCGTCCAGGCCGCCCCCGGCGTTGGACCTCAGGTCATTAACAGCGGTCCCTCGGTTTCGCCCCCTAATGACGAGGGTCGGTTGTTCGCCGACATCGTCGATGAAGAACCTGCGCCGGCCGTGGTCGGACTGGAAGACCGCAAAAATATGGGGCGCAAGGCAGCCGATATCAAGCCGCACACTGTGCAGCGTGTCCACGACATCATC
>NZ_JBPQTX010000865.1:0-273 GCF_051386555.1 Streptomyces sp. URMC 126 | reverse complement strand
CACCCGCATCGTCGTCGCCCTGTCCCTGCTGCGCACGGGCCTCGGCGCTCCGGGCGTACCGCCCAACCCGGTACTGATCAGCCTGGCGCTGTTCCTCTCCTTCTTCGTCATGGCCCCGACGTTCGAAAAGGCGTGGAATGCCGGGGTTCAGCCCTACCAGGAGGGCCGGATCTCCGAGCAAGTGGCGTTCGAGCGAACCGCCGAACCTTTTCGCGCGTTCATGCTGGCGCACGTTCGGGACGACGAACTCAAGCTCTTCAACGAGCTTGCGAG
>NZ_JBPQTX010000864.1:0-273 GCF_051386555.1 Streptomyces sp. URMC 126 | reverse complement strand
CCGGAGTACGTGCCAACAAGGTTCCCATCGACGAGCACGGCAAGCCGACGAATGTCAAGCTCAGCGCCCCCATCAAGATGGTGTGGCAGTACGCGGGCAACTCGCTAGTGGGACAGACCGGCAACAACAACCGCTCAGTGGAGATCCTGCGTGACGATTCCAAATGCGAGCTCATCGTCGTTTGTGACATCCAGTACACGACCTCGGCCCGCTACGCCGACTACGTCCTGCCTGGCACCTCCACCGCCGAGGAAGAAGACATCCATCCAGGCG
>NZ_JBPQTX010000863.1:0-273 GCF_051386555.1 Streptomyces sp. URMC 126 | reverse complement strand
AGTAAAAACCAAGCGGCAACCGCCGCCGCAAATTTACTTCGGAGCGTTTGATGATGAACATTTCGCGGCAAATTGCCCGCGCCGCAAGTCTTCGGCGAATTCATTTTTTTTATTATTCGTTCCATAAATCTCTCCGTCAATTTCATAGTTATCATAACCGCAAAATTTCTCCGGCGAAATCTTTTCTGAAAAAAATGCGCGCCGAAGCTTTTGTATTTTGGCGGTCAACAAAAAGCGATCCGTTTTCGAAACTACAGGTTTACACAGATGAAC
>NZ_JBPQTX010000862.1:0-273 GCF_051386555.1 Streptomyces sp. URMC 126 | reverse complement strand
CCGTTGGGGCGATGTCGCCGGGCACAGCAAATCGATCGAAACAGCGGATGACTTCGGAGGCGCCAATGACAAGCACGGGGGCGTTCGGGGTCGTACAGGCCCACCAGATGTCGCGGCACAGGCGCTGCTTGGCGGTCGGTACGACGGGCCGGTCTGCGTCCTTCCAGCGGCCGAGCCATGCCGGGTCGGTATCGATCTCGGCCAGTTCCACCGGTCCGGTGACGACCCGGGCTACCCCGGCGACGTCAGTCCACCGACTGCGATCAGTTACGA
>NZ_JBPQTX010000861.1:0-274 GCF_051386555.1 Streptomyces sp. URMC 126 | reverse complement strand
CGAGGGGCGGCCGGGCCGTCGACCCGGCGGAACGCGCCGCCGTGCGCCGGGCGTTCGAGAGCGCGGGCGCGGACGCGGTCTTCGTCGAGGGGCTCGCGCCCATCGTGCCGCTGCTCGTCGCGCAGATAGAGCAGGCTCTCGACCGCACCCCGCGCGAACAGCGCCGGCTGGCGGGGCTGGCGGCCGCGCCGGACGGCATCACGGTCGAGGTCACCACCCCGGGCCGGGTGCGGGTGGTGGCCTACCGCGTGGACCGGCTGTACCGGCGGCACGC
>NZ_JBPQTX010000860.1:0-274 GCF_051386555.1 Streptomyces sp. URMC 126 | reverse complement strand
GACCACGAGGTTGCCCTGGGCCAGCGCGTAGATCTCGCCGTCGGCACCGCGCAGCGGCGTGGTCACCAGGGTGCCGCCCTTGAGCGACTTGGCATTGCCCACGGAGGAGACGACCACGTCGATGGTCTGGCCTGGCTGGGCAAAGGCCGGCAGCTCGGCGGTGACGATCACGGCCGCCACGTTCTTGAGCTGCAGCTGGCCCGCGTTGCCTGTGGCGGGCAGCGAGATGCCCATCTGCTCCAGGTAGTTGGCCAGGGCCTGCTTGGTGTAGGGC
>NZ_JBPQTX010000859.1:0-274 GCF_051386555.1 Streptomyces sp. URMC 126 | reverse complement strand
AAATTGGGGTATAACAAGTGATCAAGTCACGGAGCACCGCATCGACGACCATACCGTGGTGGAATTCCACGGCCCGGAGCCGGACGCCTCGGAGCGTCGGCTGATGTCGGTCATCGCCGCCCAGTTGGGGACAGCCTTGGAGCAGCGTCAGCTGGAGGAGACGGCGAAGGCGGTGGAGCCGTTAGCGGCCACCGACCGGGTGCGCACGGCGTTGTTGTCAGCGGTCGGTCACGACCTGCGTCGCCCGCTGGCGGCTGCCACCGCCGCTGTGTCT
>NZ_JBPQTX010000858.1:0-274 GCF_051386555.1 Streptomyces sp. URMC 126 | reverse complement strand
ATCCAGCTCGTTCGCGGAGGCGCTTCCGCGAAGGACGTCATTGTAGTGCGTACCGGACAGGTTCTCGATCGAAACAAGGCTGTCCTGGCCAGCGCCGCCGGTGTTGGATGCAGTTCCCGCAGCCAGGTTCGCATTGACGGCGGCGGTTCCAGAGACATAGTCGGCCGTGTCGACGCCCGCGCCGCCATCGAGCCGATTGTTGCCCCATCCGGCAACCAGGATATCGTTGCCGCTACCGCCGCGGAGATCGTCGTCGCCCGCTTTCCCATCGAGC
>NZ_JBPQTX010000857.1:0-274 GCF_051386555.1 Streptomyces sp. URMC 126 | reverse complement strand
CTCCTACAACACGCTGACGGACTTCACGCCCATCATCAACGTGGCGGCCACGCCCAACGTGATTGCGGTGAACCCCAAGTTCCCCGCCAAGGACTACAAGAGCTTCGAGGCCGAACTCAAGAAGTCCCAGGGCAAGTACTCCTATGCGTCCTCGGGCACGGGCGGCATCCAGCACATGCTGATGGAGCTGTACAAGAGCCTGACCAACACCTTCGTCACCCACATCCCCTACCGCGGCGCGGGCCCTGCGCTCAACGACGTGGTGGCGGGCCAG
>NZ_JBPQTX010000856.1:0-274 GCF_051386555.1 Streptomyces sp. URMC 126 | reverse complement strand
ACCTCCCGCGCGCCCATGCCATCCTCGAGGAGATCTAGCAGCTCAACGCCGAGATCGGCGCCGTCGACCCGACCCCGCGGGCAAGCTCAAGATCACCGCACCGCCCGCTGTGGGCAATGAGGTGATCGCGCCGCTCGCGGTGGATTTCGTCGAGGCCTACCCCGAGATGGAACTCGAGATCGACTTCAGCGAACGCTTGGTCGATCTGGTGGCGGAAGGCTTCGACGCGGCGATCCGCGCGGGCCCGCTGGCGAGTTCCTCCATGATCGCGCAC
>NZ_JBPQTX010000855.1:0-274 GCF_051386555.1 Streptomyces sp. URMC 126 | reverse complement strand
CCTCGTTGTCGAGGACGGCCACGGACAAGTTCGGCGGGTTCTTCGCCGCGATGGTCGCGAGCCCGCCGAGCCCCATCAGCATCTCGCCATCGCCCGTGACGACGAGCACCGGCGTCGTCGGCTGCGCGAGCGCCAGCCCGAGCCCGACCATAGCGGCGCCGCCCATGGCGCCCCACAGATAGAAATTGCGCGGGTGATCGCCGGCCGCGGCGACGTCGTAGGTCGGCGAGCCGAGCCCCGTCACGACGAGGAGATCGCCGCGGTCGCGCAGGAG
>NZ_JBPQTX010000854.1:0-274 GCF_051386555.1 Streptomyces sp. URMC 126 | reverse complement strand
CCGGATCAGCATCGCCCCGCCGCCGAGGGTCAGCAGCAGGCCGGCGAACAGTCCCAGCAGGGACGCCGAGGTGCCGGTCTGCGGCAGGGGGTCGGTGCCGCTGTTGCCGTTGCCGCTTCCGCTTCCGTTGCCGTTGCCGTTGCCGTTGCCTCCGGACCCGGCCACGACGACCGTGAAGGTGACCTCGTTCGACTCGGGCGAGGTGTTGCCGGCCTCGTCACGCTGCACCGCCACGACGGTGTGCTCGCCGTTGGCGAGCGGATCGGGCAGCACC
>NZ_JBPQTX010000853.1:0-274 GCF_051386555.1 Streptomyces sp. URMC 126 | reverse complement strand
TCGCCGCCGCGGTCGCGGCCGCCGCCAGCGCCCGCGAGTTCATCCAGGAGCTGGGCGACCGCACGGTGGCGATCCTCAACGCCGACGCCATGCCCCAGCAGAAGCTGGCCCGCATCAAGAGCCTGCTCGACCAGGCGACCGACCTCACCCTGGTCGCCCGGCTGGTGATGGGGCGCTACTGGCGCGAGGCGGGCGAGGCGCAAAAGCAGGAATACGTCCGCCTGTTCAACGCGCTGTTGATGCAGACCATGGCCGAGCGGTTCAGTTGGTACAC
>NZ_JBPQTX010000852.1:0-275 GCF_051386555.1 Streptomyces sp. URMC 126 | reverse complement strand
GGCTGACGGTCCAGGTCGGCGGACGCGACGTGGACGTCACCGAGGTGGACGTGCGCCTCAGCGACGTGCGGCTGGAGGACAACTTCTCCTCCGCCGTCGCCGACCGCGCCGCCGGCAGCGCGCGGATCAGCTACCAGGACCTGACCGAGGCGGGCACGAAGGGCGCCTCCCTCGCCTACGCAGGCGCGGAGCGGGCCGCGAGGAACCAGGTCAGACTGGATGTGAACCTGACCCTCGTGGAGCTCACCCTGCACAGCTCGGTCGAGGTGGAGGAC
>NZ_JBPQTX010000851.1:0-275 GCF_051386555.1 Streptomyces sp. URMC 126 | reverse complement strand
GTCGTGGAAGCGGGGCTCGTGCAGTCGGCGCTCGATCAGGAGGATGATCGCGCCGCCGACGACCAGCGCCACGGCCACGACCCAGGGCGAGAACAGGACCGCCTTCATGAAGTCGTCGAGCAAGAGCCCGAGCACCACCGAGGGAACGAACGCCACGGTGACCGCCAGCACGAAGCGGCGCGCCTCGGGCCGGCTCGGCAGCCCCACCAGCACGCGGATCAGCCTCTGGGCGTAGAGCAGGCACACGGCCAGGATGGCCGCGAGCTGGATCACGA
>NZ_JBPQTX010000850.1:0-275 GCF_051386555.1 Streptomyces sp. URMC 126 | reverse complement strand
CCCACCGGGCGAGTATTCAGCCGGGCCGAACTCCTGCGACTGGCCGAACTCGCCGAACGACACAACCTTCTCGTCGTCTCCGACGAGATCTATGCCGACCTGACCCATATGCCGCACCGGCACATCCCGTTCGCCTCACTAGGGCCTGAGATCGCACGACGCACGATCACCGTCACCTCGGCTACCAAGGCGTTCAACCTCGCCGGACTCCGCTGCGCCGTGGGCCACGTGGGTCCGAGCCGGCTACGGGCGGCTCTGGACAACCAGCCCACCGA
>NZ_JBPQTX010000849.1:0-275 GCF_051386555.1 Streptomyces sp. URMC 126 | reverse complement strand
CTCCAAAGGTGCGGTGGATGTCTATGCCGATCACGCGTAGCATGCGCGCCTCCCTTGCCAATGACAACAAGCGGGAGCGGCGGGCGACACGACAACTACGGATTAGCGCTCTCGGCGGCCACCACCGAAGGCGCCACCGGTCCGAGCCCGGTGGTGGCGGGCGAGTCGCAGAGGCGGCCAGCGACTAACTCGAGCTCACAGCGCAACGTACGGATCGGCCTGCCCGCACCTTCGTGCTCCCGGTGCCTCTGTCCCGGATGCTCGCAGCATATACC
>NZ_JBPQTX010000848.1:0-275 GCF_051386555.1 Streptomyces sp. URMC 126 | reverse complement strand
AAGTAGCAGTTGAGGGCGTGGGCGCCCGCCGGCATCAGCCAGCCGCCCAGCATCGTCCAGCCGATTAGCGCCAGGCCGGGAACGCCCGCCGGCGTGATCAGCATGCCTACCAGCGTCGTAAAGATCAGCAGCGAGATCACGCCCGGCTTGGTCAGGCTGACGTAGTCCTTGATCCGTGCCGAGTGCCGGGTAGCAGCCGCGCCCGCGCTCATAGCGGCCGGCGCGACCGTCGCGGGCGGAATGAGAAAGGTCAGCATGGCGAGCACTACGACGGC
>NZ_JBPQTX010000847.1:0-275 GCF_051386555.1 Streptomyces sp. URMC 126 | reverse complement strand
AGCGCGTTGGTCGTGCACGAGGCGTTCGAGACGATGGTGTGCGCGGCCGGGTCGTACGCGCCGGTGTTGACCCCGAAGGCGAGGGTGACGTCGGCGCCGTCCGACGGCGCGCCGACGAGCACCTTCCTCGCGCCCGCGTCGAGGTGGGCGCGGGCGGCCTCGGCCGAGGTGAAGCGGCCGGTCGCCTCGAGCACGATGTCGACGCCGAGCCCGGCCCAGGGCAGCTTCGCCGGTTCGCGCTCGGCGAGCACCGCGATGCGGCGGCCGTCGACGAC
>NZ_JBPQTX010000846.1:0-276 GCF_051386555.1 Streptomyces sp. URMC 126 | reverse complement strand
AGCTTACCCGCATCCGCTGCGCCGGCAGAAACGGCCAAGCCGAACAGTTGGCGGGTCTTGCCCGAGACACGGGCCAAATAGCCCTGGGTGGGTTGAGTTGCCATGGTGCTTACTCCAGTGAAATAGGGTCTTGCAGATTCAGCGCGATGCGCGTGGAGGATGTGGCAGAGCCGATGAGTAGGTCGAATCCGCTTGTGGGGGGCGCTTGCGTCAGCGCTCCGGCGGCGCCGAGGTAAACCCGGCCCGGCACCCAGTGCCAGCCGCTGTCCTCAATGG
>NZ_JBPQTX010000845.1:0-276 GCF_051386555.1 Streptomyces sp. URMC 126 | reverse complement strand
ACCCGGATGCGGTAGACCGCGACGAGTTCGTTGCCGAGGAAGCCGACGAGCCCAGCGAGGGCGACCCAGCCCAGGTGCTCGACGGGAGCCGGATCGAGCAGGCGCCGGACCGCCTCGACACCTGCGACCACGGCCGAGAGCGCGATCATCGCAACGATGAAGAGCCCGGCGAGGTCCTCCGCCCGCCCGTAGCCGTAGGTGTAGCGACGGTTGGCCGCGCGCCGGCCGACGACGAAGGCGATCCAGAGCGGGACCGCGGTGAGCGCGTCAGAGAAG
>NZ_JBPQTX010000844.1:0-276 GCF_051386555.1 Streptomyces sp. URMC 126 | reverse complement strand
CCCTTCTGCTGCTCTTCGCCAATGTTCACCTGCACATAGGCCTGCGGGAGATGTCCAGCCCTCTCACCCGCCGTCACCAAGGCCTGGAGGAGCGAGGCGCGGTCGAGCGAGTGGATGACGTCGAACGATTCGACCGCGGCGTCCGCCTTGTTCGACTGCAGCTGGCCGATGCAATGCAGCCGGACATCGGGGTAGCGTGCCTTCATTGCCGGCCACTTGGCCTGCACTTCCTGCATCCGGTTCTCGCCGAA
The DNA here is from genome assembly GCF_051386555.1 of Streptomyces sp. URMC 126. Taxonomy (NCBI): domain Bacteria; kingdom Bacillati; phylum Actinomycetota; class Actinomycetes; order Kitasatosporales; family Streptomycetaceae; genus Streptomyces; species Streptomyces sp. URMC 126. The sequence continues at coordinate 25 of NZ_JBPQTX010000844.1, read as the reverse complement.
ATCCCGGTGACCCGCTGCGATGAGC
>NZ_JBPQTX010000843.1:0-276 GCF_051386555.1 Streptomyces sp. URMC 126 | reverse complement strand
CGACGTCCTGCTCGTCGTGCCGTTCGTGTTCCGCCGGCCGCCCTGCCGCCTGTCCCGTCGGTCGAACGATGCCCGTGCTGCTCGCCATGTGCGCTCCTCGAACCGTGTGCGACGTTCCTGTCCGCCCGCTGCGCCGGGGACGGCCGCGGTGCCGCCTGTCCGCTTCCGCGTCCCGCGGCTTCCGAGGGGACGCCCCCACGCTTGTTAGACAGAATGTAAATCAAGGGGCGCCACACAGGCTACCCCCGGTAACCGGTTCCAGCGGCCGATCTGTCC
>NZ_JBPQTX010000842.1:0-276 GCF_051386555.1 Streptomyces sp. URMC 126 | reverse complement strand
CATCTGGACCGTGCCGGTGCGCGCGCTGGACCGGCAACGCGATCTGAGCGCCACGATCTGCCCCGGCACCTGCCAGGTGATCGACGACAGCCCGGCGTTCTCGCCCGACGGCCGGACCATCGCCTTCAACCGCGAGGACGGCGGCGGCCGGACCAACGAACGCAACGGCATCCTGCTCGCCCCGGTGTCCGGCGACGGATGCCGGGTGCTGCTCCCGGCCGGGCTGCGCGACGACCCGGCCGCCTGCGGACGGCCGCTGCCGGACACCTCCACCAC
>NZ_JBPQTX010000841.1:0-276 GCF_051386555.1 Streptomyces sp. URMC 126 | reverse complement strand
GGACAGGCCGATCGAGTTGGTCCAGGTCAGGCTGATCAGGTCCTTGTAGGCCGCCACCGCAAATCGTTATCAGGCTGTCGTCGCCCTTGGCCCACACCTCTCCTCGGTCAGCGCCGACTTGCGTCCGGTGCCCACGTTCCCCTTGGTCTTCAGGACCGGGCGGGATTTCGCCGGGATAGCTGAAGCTGTGTCGTCGTTGTTGGCGCCTAGATGTAGGCGCTCGCAATCATCGGCGGCCGTGCTCGATTTGCTCGGTTTCATCGCCGAATCCTGCCC
>NZ_JBPQTX010000840.1:0-276 GCF_051386555.1 Streptomyces sp. URMC 126 | reverse complement strand
ACGTCCACCAGCCGGAGGGCAGGCCGCGGCGCGCACCGAGGTGGCCGTGGAGTCGGCCGGGCGGACGGCGCCTGTCCGGCGGCCGGTGAGCCCGGAGGAATGCGGGCTCAACTCACCCTGGGATTTCACAAGTTGTAAGAGAACCTTAAATGAGAGCGCTCTCAAGCAAAAGTCTTGACCTTTGAACGCGCTCTCAGCACAGTGGCTCCATCCGGCCTTCCTCCCGCCCCTCCGGGTGGCGGCCGGACGCACGGCCCTGCATGTCGTGCTCATGCC
>NZ_JBPQTX010000839.1:0-276 GCF_051386555.1 Streptomyces sp. URMC 126 | reverse complement strand
CATTACCTTAGGAATTATCGCGATTCTTTTTCTATCAATACTTAAGAGTTTTGTAGTTGGAAGTTTAACTGAAAATACAACAGAGGTAAACGAGAATCTACTGAGATCTACTGTTGAATATATACCAAACTCTCCGTCACTCCTTTCGAAACTTGCTGAAACTGAAATCTCGGGAAACAATATAGATTTTGAAAGTGCCGAAACTCATATTAGTCAGGCCATCGATTTTTCACCCAATAATTATAATTACCGGTTGTTGCTTGCTCAGATTAGGGA
>NZ_JBPQTX010000838.1:0-276 GCF_051386555.1 Streptomyces sp. URMC 126 | reverse complement strand
GCCTGCGCGCGGGCCTGCATGTCGGCCTGGGGGCGCGTGAACAGGCGCAGCGTGGTCAGGCGCTCGGCCAGCTTTTCGGGGTGCAGGTACAGGCGCAGCGTGGGCTCCAGCGCGGCCAGGGTGAGCTTGCTCACGCGCAGCGCGCGCTTGAGCGGGTGTTTCTTGATGCGGGCGATCAGGTACTTGCGGCCCACGATCAGGCCGGCCTGCGGACCGCCCAGCAGCTTGTCGCCACTGAAGGTGACGATGTCGGCGCCCGACTCGATGGTCTCGCGC
>NZ_JBPQTX010000837.1:0-276 GCF_051386555.1 Streptomyces sp. URMC 126 | reverse complement strand
GCGCTTGCAAAAGAAGGTAGAGAACGGCGTTACCGTCAAGTACCTTGGGGTACGGAGCTGGCCCACCTATTTCTTCGAAAAGCTCCTTGCGACGCCGGCCCAGAAAACAAAGGCAAAAATCGAGGCGCAGGTGGCGATCGAGCAATATGTCCGCAGCTTTTTGAACAACAGCGGACTGACCATGGCAGGTCGCACTGCGGATGGAATTACTGCCACTTTGCATTCCAGGGTAATCGGAAGACTGGTCACGAAGCTGCCGGTCGAACAGGAAGGCAA
>NZ_JBPQTX010000836.1:0-276 GCF_051386555.1 Streptomyces sp. URMC 126 | reverse complement strand
CGCCGTGGTCACGGACGCAGGCGGCGGTCCGTCCAACCGGTCAGGCTCGCCACCCAGACGTTGGGGATCATCGCCGGGTGCGCCCCCGGCAGGCCGCGGGTGCGGTAGGCCCTGAGCACGTCGTGGACCGCGTCGAGGCAGTCCCGGGAGCCGAACCCGCCCGTGCGGGGGTCGCGGCCCACCAGGAAGCCCCGGCGCTCCACGACGGGGATCATCGCCCGCGCGCCGCGCACATCGGCGGTCGGCGTGCCCGTGCAGCGATAGCGCGTGTAGGAC
>NZ_JBPQTX010000835.1:0-276 GCF_051386555.1 Streptomyces sp. URMC 126 | reverse complement strand
CGACAGGCCGCAGCCGCACCCCACGCGACGGAATGCGGCCGCTCGACTTCGACGATCCCGCGGGCATCGACCTCGCTGGCGTATCGACCCTGGTGCTGGTCTCCGCCGGTTACGCCGAGGACGACCGGGTCATCGGGCGGCACGCGGCCGCCCTGGACGCCGCAGCCCGGGACGGCATCCGGCACGTCCTCTACACAAGCCTGACCGGCGCCGGCGACCATCTCGGTTTCGCACTGGCGCACCGCGCGACCGAACGGCTCGTACGCGCCTGCGGCC
>NZ_JBPQTX010000834.1:0-276 GCF_051386555.1 Streptomyces sp. URMC 126 | reverse complement strand
GAGAGGGAGTCCTGGGCCCGCCCGTCGCCCCAGGTGTCGGCGAACGCCTCGCGCCAGAACCGCGCCTGGCCGATGGAGACCAGCGCCCAGGGCGAGTCGATGTACGCGATGTGGCCGGGAATGCCCCGGACCGGCTCCCGCAGGTAGTACTGGATGCCGTGGGACCAGGTGGTCCGCAGCCGGCGCATGGCCGCCAGGCGCGGCGCGGCGGCGAGCACGTCCGCGCTCCACAGCGGCACGGCCCGCTCCACCGGCACCGCCACCACGAACCAGTCC
>NZ_JBPQTX010000833.1:0-276 GCF_051386555.1 Streptomyces sp. URMC 126 | reverse complement strand
AACTCCGCCGGCAAGAACGTCCGGAAACTACTTCTGGACGCGCACAGCCGGTTCACCGTCAACAAGTTCATGCACACCCCGCATCCGCAGATCCGGGAGGTGATGGAGGAACTGGAGGAGCGGTTCGCCGAGGACGTGACGCGCACCAGCCGTTCCCGTTTCCGCTCGGTGACCGACATCGCGATGGGTGCGTCCCTGCACCACCACTACGCATACCTGACCGGCCGGGCCGTCCCCGGCAAGTACAAGCTGCGCTACGTCGATGTCGCCCTGCCC
>NZ_JBPQTX010000832.1:0-276 GCF_051386555.1 Streptomyces sp. URMC 126 | reverse complement strand
GTGTACACCCTCCGCGCGTCCCGGCCGCCCCCGTAGACGCCCGCTTCCGTGAAGGACCGGTTGAAGTCCCACTTGAGGAAGTCGACGCCGTTGCCGTCGACCGTGTCGCGCAGCCACTCGTACGCCCAGTCCGCCACCTCGGGCCGGGAGAAGTCCAGGACGAGCTGGTGGCGCAGCTCGGTGGCCGAGCGGTCGGGCAGGTGCAGCACCCACTCGGGACGCCGCCGGTAAAGGTCGCTGTCGGCGCTGACCATCTCCGGTTCCACCCACACGCCG
>NZ_JBPQTX010000831.1:0-277 GCF_051386555.1 Streptomyces sp. URMC 126 | reverse complement strand
ACACTGTGGAGCTGCAATGCGCGGCCCGCGACCACGTGCCGCTGCGCACACGCGCGGGCGTGGTGTCCATGACCGAGCTGGTGCGCTCGTCCATGCGCCTTCGGCCGGATCGCGTGATCGTCGGCGAAGTGCGCGGCGCCGAGGCGCTGGATCTAATCAAGGTGTGGGGCACCGGCCATCCGGGCGGCATCGCCACGATCAACGCCGGCTCCGCGCTGGGCGCACTGCTGCGCCTGGAGCAACTGATTCTCGAAGTGGCGGTGAACCCGCCCCGTGC
>NZ_JBPQTX010000830.1:0-277 GCF_051386555.1 Streptomyces sp. URMC 126 | reverse complement strand
CGGGCGAGCGCGCCCGAGATCACCCTGGTCTGCGTCCCGTACGGCGGCGGCGCCGCGACGGCCTACCAGCCGCTCGCCGAACGCCTCTCCCCGCGCATGGAGCTGTGGGCCGTGGGGCTGCCGGGCCATGACCCGACGGACGCCGACAGCACCCTGCTGACCTGGGACGAGGCCGCCGAGCGGATCGTCGCGGAGATCGGCGAGTCGGTCACCGGGCCGTTCGCCCTCTACGGCCACTGCGCCGGCTCCACGCTCACCACGCTGGTCGCCGACAAGC
>NZ_JBPQTX010000829.1:0-277 GCF_051386555.1 Streptomyces sp. URMC 126 | reverse complement strand
CCCCACACCGGCCAGTGCAGTCCTCCCCACGCCGCGAACAGGAGCCGACCATGGGCGTACGCAAGGACCTGAAGAGGGCGAAGCAGCGCAGCGAACTCGCCGACCGCGTGACGGTGGAACTGATCCGGGAAGGCGGCGCCGTACGCGAGGCGCGCTCCTCCTGGCGCACCCCGCCGCCCGCCGCCCGGGGCACCACCGCCGACATCCCCTTCACCGGCGCCGAACAGGACCCCGACGCGGTGGTGCTGCGCCGCCGGGAGGCGGGCCGGTGGATCCC
>NZ_JBPQTX010000828.1:0-277 GCF_051386555.1 Streptomyces sp. URMC 126 | reverse complement strand
ACCTTGCGGTCCTCGCCGCCTAGTTCGGGGCGCTCCTCCAAGGCACGCTGGGCCACCTCGCTACCGACGTAGCGGCCGAAAATATCGCGCACGCGATTGCGCTCGCGCAGGCCACGCATCATTTCGTTGAAGCCGGCCTGCAGCACGCCTAGCTCGGAACCGTCATAGATATCGACCTCTGCATTAGTATCGCCGCGGCGCACCCGATTGATGGCGTCCTGCAGCTCCACAATCGGGTCCACCACGCTCATCACCGCAAAGCTGGTGCCAATAAACC
>NZ_JBPQTX010000827.1:0-277 GCF_051386555.1 Streptomyces sp. URMC 126 | reverse complement strand
ACAAACCGGCCTGCAGATGCTACGCGCCTACACCGGCCAGATCGTCGGTCGCCAGCGCGAAGGGGCGCGGCAGATCACCATCGGAGAGAACGCCATCGTAATCAACGTCACCGACTCCGGGAATCCGCAGACGACCGCCGAGACGATCTTCAACAACATCAAGGCTGGTATCGGTGACGCCGTCAATCAGGCCAGCACCAACATCAAGTACTGATGCCTCTCAAAGATCGAATCCTTCGCGTTAATCTGGAGATGCCGAATGGTAACTTCGTCGTGC
>NZ_JBPQTX010000826.1:0-277 GCF_051386555.1 Streptomyces sp. URMC 126 | reverse complement strand
CCGCGAAGTTGCACAGCACTGTGTTGCCGGGAAACCAGCAGTGGCACCTCATGGCTGGAAGACCAGCTCCCCTCCCTCCGTTCCGGAGGCGTTGAGCGCGCTCTTCCGGGGAGCTGCCGCCGGGTCGAGTACCTCGCGGAGCCTGTCGACATCCTGCCCGGTGTGGGCCGCCAGCGGCCGCAGGGTGGTCTCCCCTGCCCGGTATGCCTCGTACAGCAGCCGGGCGGGACGCATGGGCAGCCGCTTGCCCCTCGACCATGCCGTGCGCGCCTCGAAC
>NZ_JBPQTX010000825.1:0-277 GCF_051386555.1 Streptomyces sp. URMC 126 | reverse complement strand
GCCGAGCACGGTGTCGCCGGGCTCGGCGAAGGCGAGATAGACGGCGAGGTTGGCGGGCGAGCCGGAGTAGGGCTGGACGTTGGCGTGTTCGGTGCCGAAGAGCGCCTTGGCGCGCTCGATCGCGAGGGTCTCGACGGGGTCGATGTTCTGCTGGCCCTCGTAGTAACGGCGGCCGGGGTAGCCCTCGCTGTACTTGTTCTGGAGCACCGTGCCGGTGGCCTCCAGCACGGCCGGGGAGACGTAGTTCTCGCTGGGGATCAGCCGCAGCGTCTCCGAC
>NZ_JBPQTX010000824.1:0-277 GCF_051386555.1 Streptomyces sp. URMC 126 | reverse complement strand
AGATCGGCCTTGTCCACCTCGATCAGGCGCAAGCCCTGCGACGCAAAGGCATGCAGGCAGGCACGGATCAGCGAGGATTTTCCCGTGCCGCGCGCGCCGGTGAGCAGCACGTTGTTGGCCGTGCGGCCGGTCACGAACTGCTCGGTGTTACGCGCGATCTTGTCCTTTTGCACATCGATGTTCTGCAGGTCGGACAGTTGCATGGCGCCGACATGGCGCACGGGCTCCAGCAAACCGCAGCCGTTGGCGCGCTTGCGATAGCGCCAGGCGATCGCGG
>NZ_JBPQTX010000823.1:0-277 GCF_051386555.1 Streptomyces sp. URMC 126 | reverse complement strand
CCACGCCGGCCAGCAGAACCGCCCAGCGGCCGGCGAAGGTGCAGGCCAGAACCAGAAGGGCCGCCAGGGGCAGCACCATCTGCTGGGCCGGGCCGCGCTTGTGGTGGCGGGAGTGCAGCAGCCACACCATCAGCAGATAGAACGCCGTCGGCAGGGTCACCGCGGCCGACGCGGCGAACGCCGATATGTGCGCCTTGCCGACCGTGTGTTCCACCGCGACCTCCATGCCCGCCCCGATCGCCGCCGCCGAGCCGAACACGAAGTAGTGCCCATAACC
>NZ_JBPQTX010000822.1:0-277 GCF_051386555.1 Streptomyces sp. URMC 126 | reverse complement strand
GCTACGCCTGCAACCCGGCGGCGATCGAGGCGAAGGTGCGGGAGCTGGCGCCGCACATCCGCACCCTGTGGATCACCACCGAGGACCGGGCGCACACCCTGCCGGCCGGGGTGGGGCGGCTGGAGCCGGGGTCGGCCGCCTGCTGGGCGGCGCTCGCCCGCGCCAAGTACCTCGTCAACAACGTCAACTTCCCGCACCGCTGGAGCCGCCGCCCGGCGTGCCGCATGTGATCGAGGGCTCGCGCGCGTACTGGCGGGTCATGGCCCGCGCCCGCTAC
>NZ_JBPQTX010000821.1:0-277 GCF_051386555.1 Streptomyces sp. URMC 126 | reverse complement strand
ACATCAGCCTCTTCGCCGCCCTGCTGTGGACCACGCTCGGCTCGGTGGCCGGGGCGTTCCTCCTGTACTGGGCGGGCGCGCTCCTGGGCCGGGAGCGGACCCTGGCCGTCGCACGGAGGATCCCGCTGCTGAAGCCCTCGGACATCGAGAGGACCGAGGCGTGGTTCGCCAGACACGGCACCAAGGCGGTCTTCTTCGGGCGGATGGTCCCGGTCTTCCGCAGTCTGATCTCGGTCCCCGCCGGCGTCGAGCGCATGCCCGCGACGACGTTCCTGAC
>NZ_JBPQTX010000820.1:0-277 GCF_051386555.1 Streptomyces sp. URMC 126 | reverse complement strand
GCGGTATGTTAGTCACGGTGACGGGCGGGCTGGCGGGTTGGTGGTGCCGTGGACGCCCGGCCCTCACCGTCGCGCGGTGGTGCCGTACGCGATGCGGGGGAGCTCGGGCTGCCCCGAAGCGGGAAGGGGTCTCGGCCGGGGTCCGCGCACGGCCGGATGCATCGGCGTGCCCCCGCGTATCCCGCCCCTCAACGGCCGGGCGCCGGCCCGGGAGTCAGGCCGGGCGCGGGCAGCGGGCGCGCTTGCTGCGGCGGCGCGACGGCCGCCGCAGCAAGCG
>NZ_JBPQTX010000819.1:0-278 GCF_051386555.1 Streptomyces sp. URMC 126 | reverse complement strand
GGCCGGCAGCGAGACACCGCTGCCGGGGCTGAGGATGTCCATCAGCAAGGGCGCCGGCAGCTCCATGCGCCCCATCAGCACCTGCTGGCCCAGCACCTGCCAGGTGGCCTGCGAGGCCGCCATCTGCTGGCCAAGCCACTGGGTCTGCGTGGCGCCCATGAGCTGGCGTGCGGGATTGGCCATGTCGGAGGAAAAGCGCGCCGCGTCCAGCCCCTGGGCCGTGAAATAGTCGGCGTAGTCCAGCTGTTCGTCACGGCCGATGACGCGCGTGTCCAGCA
>NZ_JBPQTX010000818.1:0-278 GCF_051386555.1 Streptomyces sp. URMC 126 | reverse complement strand
CGCTCTCCGCGCCGGGCCGCGATCAGTGCCGTGGCCAGCTCCGGCAGCGAGGTGCCCACCGCCACCACGGTGAGCCCGATGACCAGACTGCTCACCCCGAACCCGGTCGCGATCCCGACCGCCCCCTCCACGAGCATGCGGGCGCCGAAGGCCAACAGGCCCACGCCACCGGCCACCGCCGCGAACTGCGCCCACAGCGGCCGCTGCGCGCCCTGTCCGGCGGCCGTGCCGGAGGGCCCGGCGCCGGCCTGCCGGCGGCCCAGGACCAGGGCCAGAGC
>NZ_JBPQTX010000817.1:0-278 GCF_051386555.1 Streptomyces sp. URMC 126 | reverse complement strand
CCACCGAACAGCTCTACCACGACGATCCGTACGGCACGACGGCCACCGCCACCGTCCTCTCGGTCAGTGGCCACCACGCCGTCCTCGACCGGTCGATCTTCTACGCGGAGTCCGGTGGGCAAGTCGCCGACCAGGGCACGATCGACGGCGCGCGCGTCATCGACGTCCAGAAGGCCGGCGGGCGGCCCTTCCAGCTCCCCAACGGCGAGGTCGCCACCATCGAGTCGGTCTTCTGCCACGAATTCGCCGAGCCCTGCGCGCTCACCGTGGGCCAACAG
>NZ_JBPQTX010000816.1:0-278 GCF_051386555.1 Streptomyces sp. URMC 126 | reverse complement strand
GGCCGCCCTGGATGTTGGGCGTGAAGGAGACCTCGCCCTTGTACGCGATCATCGCGCCGCGCTGGCTGAACATCCGCTGCCCGGGCGCCACCCGGGCCTCGACCATCTTGGAGCCGATCTCCCTGAACGGCATCAAGCCCCCCTTCCGTTCGCTTATCCGCCCGTGCGGCGGACGGGTGCGGGTTCGGCGGTCGTCCGCGGGCCGGTGGCCGCACGTGCGTCGCTAACGGCTAGACGTCACCGCCGATCGTGTTCCGCTCGCTGGGCTGGACGTAGAC
>NZ_JBPQTX010000815.1:0-278 GCF_051386555.1 Streptomyces sp. URMC 126 | reverse complement strand
GCACCAACTTCCCGCAGCAGGCCGAGACCACCCAGGCCATCCAGGGCGGCACCTTCGACCTGGCCTGCTGGTACGTGGCGGGCGTCAACGCGTCCAGCCCCTGGGCCCGGTTCCGCGACATCATGAGCCAGTCCGAGGGCAAGCCGGTGGGCAAGACCACCTTCGCCAACTACGGCCGGTGGAAGAACGACCAGGTCGAGGCCCTGCTCACCGAGGCGGCCCAGGCGGTCGACGACGCGGCCAAGAAGGCGGCCTACGACAAGCTGGACGCCCTCTAC
>NZ_JBPQTX010000814.1:0-278 GCF_051386555.1 Streptomyces sp. URMC 126 | reverse complement strand
CTCGACGGGATCGAGTCGGTCGCCTCCTTCTTCGTCTCCCGCGTGGACGCCGAGATCGACAGGCGACTGGACGAAGCTGGCGCTGACCCCTCCCTCAAAGGCAAGGCCGCGCTGGCGAACGCACAGCTCGCCTACCAGGCATACGAAGAGGTCTTCTCCTCCGACCGGTGGCGCGCACTGGAGGCGCAGGGGGCCAAGCCGCAGCGCCCCCTGTGGGCATCGACCGGCGTGAAGAACCAGGACTACCCCGACACCCTCTACATCAGCGACCTCATCGC
>NZ_JBPQTX010000813.1:0-278 GCF_051386555.1 Streptomyces sp. URMC 126 | reverse complement strand
CACCAGGGCGGTATGGGCCACCGCGCCCGGATAGCTCTCGGCCACCAGCAGCTCCGCGGGCACCGGCAGCCGTTCCACCACGGCGGCCAGCTCCGGCATCAGCCCGGCCGACAGCCAGTGGCGGCTGTCCCACACATGGGTGCCTGGCGCGACCAGAAGCACCAGCAGCTCACTGCCCAGCCGCTCCCACAGACGCCCTCGCGTTCCGTCCAGGGCCGTCACCGGTACGTCCCGCACAGGTGATCCCGGCTCGGTCCCGACCGTGAGCGCTCCGGGGA
>NZ_JBPQTX010000812.1:0-278 GCF_051386555.1 Streptomyces sp. URMC 126 | reverse complement strand
ACAGATCGCTTGCCAGCCAATCCTTCAGTTTCGCGCTCGACAGGGCCACGAACTTGCGCGACACCGCCGACTTCGAGGTGCCGTCACCCTTGATCGAGGTGACATCGCCGTCGGGCAGGCGAACCGAGCGCCGGAACCGCCGGGTCGAGACGTTGATCAGCATCTGGTTCATCGCCCAACGGCCCAGCCAGTCCTCGCGCTGGCCGGCGGCAAGACTGGGAAGTTCCAGTTCCTGCTGACCATCCGGCGTCCGAACCCGCGGCCGTTCGATGTCGATC
>NZ_JBPQTX010000811.1:0-278 GCF_051386555.1 Streptomyces sp. URMC 126 | reverse complement strand
CGGTCCTTGGCGTAGGCGATGGCGTCGTCCAGCAGCGCCCGGTAGGCGGGGGTGAGCCGGTAGGGCTCGTTCTTGGTCCAGCGGTCCGACGCGAAGGCGGTGCGTTCGGCCAGGGAGTCGTCGGCCAGGCCGTCCTCGCGGGTGAGGTAGTCGCGCACATCGGCGCGCTTGCGGGCCACGAAGTGCTCGGCGAGCTTCGCCCGCCCGGCGGCCGTCTCCAGGTCCAGCGTCGCCAGTTCGGGCCGCACCAGGCCCAGCAGGTTGCGGAACGCGGACTC
>NZ_JBPQTX010000810.1:0-278 GCF_051386555.1 Streptomyces sp. URMC 126 | reverse complement strand
AACGCCAGCGAACTCTCACCCGACCGCAGCGACTGACACGCCAAATGCAACGCCACCAACGACGACGAACACGCCGTATCCACCGTCACCGCCGGCCCCTCCAAACCGAGTGTGTACGCCACCCGGCCCGAAGCCACCGAACCCGTCCCACCCGTACCGAGGTAACCCTCCACCTCCTCCGGCACTCCATGAGACGGCAAGTAATCGTGGTAGAAGAGGCCCGTGAACACCCCTGTGTCACTGCCCCGCAGCCCACCCGGATCGATCCCCGCGTCCTC
>NZ_JBPQTX010000809.1:0-279 GCF_051386555.1 Streptomyces sp. URMC 126 | reverse complement strand
GCCGTACGGCGATCTCCCAAAGCCCGATAGCTGCCGCAAAGACTGCGAGCGGCAGGGCAAACTTCAAAGGGTTGGAGGATGCTGTCGTCACGCGCGCTCCTCCGCATCCTGCTCCAGCAGGATCTGCGAAATCTCTCCGCACAGGGCTGCGTAACGGGCACTGGTGCGAAAATCCTTCGTGCGTGGCCCCGGCATCTCGCCCGCAACTTCCGCGACGATGCGGCCGGGGCGCGGGGACATGATCGCGATGCGGCTCGACAGATAGGCGCTCTCATAGAC
>NZ_JBPQTX010000808.1:0-279 GCF_051386555.1 Streptomyces sp. URMC 126 | reverse complement strand
GCGTTCCACTGGGGCCAGCCTCAGGGTGTGCGGGAGGCGATGTCGAGGACGTCGTGGACCATCTGCGCGGCGTGGTCGGGCCGTTCGGTGAGTGTCTTGGCGGCCTGCGGCGACAGCCGGGCCGGCCACGGCGTGCCGGTCACCGGCTCGGTCCGGCACGTCCCCCAGGGAGGGGAAGCCGGAGCCGTCCAGCCGCCCTCGACGACCGCGTCCGCGGCCGGGGCCGTGTGTAGCTGCCAGGTGCGTACCGCAGAGTGCTGTCCGGAGCAGGTCATAGGA
>NZ_JBPQTX010000807.1:0-279 GCF_051386555.1 Streptomyces sp. URMC 126 | reverse complement strand
CCCAATGGCAGTCACGCCATGCGGTGGAGCGTTTCGACTATGTCCAGGCCGAAGAGGACTTCCCCATTCTTTCGGATACCGCGTTGCAGCAAATGGTTTGCAATGTGCTCGACAATGCCGCCGAGGCATCCCCCGGCCATGTGGCGCTGCACCTGTCCGTGCGCACCGGCATGCTGTGCATCACCGTGCGCGACAAGGGTCCCGGCTTTGCACCTGCCGTGCTGGAGCAGCTGGGCCAGCGCCATATCTCCACCAAGACGGAGCGCCCGGGCCGCGGAC
>NZ_JBPQTX010000806.1:0-279 GCF_051386555.1 Streptomyces sp. URMC 126 | reverse complement strand
CCGCCGAACTGCTTCCGATCGCCGAGACCATGGAGGTGTACGAGAAGCTCACCGGCCTCGGTGTCGACGTGGCCGCGCTCGTCGCCAACCGCCGTTCTCCGGGGGACGCCGGTGAGCTGCTCGACCGCCGCCGGAGGCTGGAGGACGAGCACCTCGCCCGGCTGCGGCAGCGGATCCCGGACGTCCCCCTGCTCGACGTGCCGCTGCTGCCGGGGGACCTGGTGGGCACGCAGGCCCTTGCCGCGCTGGCGGACCGGCTCGGACCCTCCCCTTCTTGAG
>NZ_JBPQTX010000805.1:0-279 GCF_051386555.1 Streptomyces sp. URMC 126 | reverse complement strand
GCCCAGCGGTGGCCGGACCGCCGGGACAGGTCCCAGCACACCAGTACGGCGATCAGCAGGTTCACCTGTCCGTAGCGCAGCGTCGTCCACACCGGCTCGCACCAGACGACGAGCGCCGACAGGGCGAGCACGGCCGGGGCTGGGCTGCTGTTCTGTTCCTTCGCGCTGTGGTGGGTCCCGCACCCGTTCGGAGAACGGCTGGAACTCCACCAGAACGGCGGCCAGATGCTGCTCTCGGCCGTCTATCCGCTCGCCGGGGTCGCGTTCCTGGCCCTGGCC
>NZ_JBPQTX010000804.1:0-279 GCF_051386555.1 Streptomyces sp. URMC 126 | reverse complement strand
CTCGACGACGTGGTCGCGACCAGCCCCACCCATACGCAGACGCAACTCGACGTCATCAACCAGCTGCATCAGGGCGGTAGCGCTGGCAATAACGTCACCACGGGGGACGATCAAGCCGGTAACACCATCCTCGACGACCTCTGCCGGACCATCCGCATCGCTGACGACCGCTGGCAGTCCACAGGCTCCCGCCTCGATAATCGCCACTCCGAAAGACTCCGAATCCAGGGTCGATAAGGCGGCAAAGATGTCCAAACTACCCAAGGCATCTCTGACCTC
>NZ_JBPQTX010000803.1:0-279 GCF_051386555.1 Streptomyces sp. URMC 126 | reverse complement strand
CACCAGGGCCGACCCGCCACCGCCGCCGATCGACTGCAGGATCGCGCCGATCGCAAAGTCACCGCTGGTGGCGATCACCCCGCTCTGGGTGCGATCGATATCGCCGCCGTCAGACCCGGTTTCATTCTCCGCCCCAAGCGCGACATCCGCACCGCCGCTGCCCGACAGGTCGACGAGCAAGCGCCCGCCGCCGCCGCCGATCGTCTGCAGCAGAAGGCCGGTGCTTCCGTCGCCGTCGGTGAAGACAGTCCCGTCATGGCTGGAGACACTGTCGCCGCC
>NZ_JBPQTX010000802.1:0-279 GCF_051386555.1 Streptomyces sp. URMC 126 | reverse complement strand
ACCCCGGGCTGTGGGCGCGGGACGGCGCGGAGGTCCTGGCGGAGGTGGTGGAACGCTTCCGCACCCGGGTGCTGTGACGGCGGCCCGGGCTCTCCGGTGCACCGGCTCAGTGCCTGCGGCGGCGGGCGATCACCGTCAGGGTCACCGGGAGGAGCAGTTCGAGCGCCGCGACGACGCGCTGCTCGGGCAGTCCGGTGCGCCGGGAGACGACCTTGGCGGTGGGCGCCGTGACCCGGCTGAGCACGCTCGTCGTCAGCCCGCCGAGCCCGCCGCCGGCCC
>NZ_JBPQTX010000801.1:0-280 GCF_051386555.1 Streptomyces sp. URMC 126 | reverse complement strand
CTCCGTACACCATCGGCTCCAACACCTGGGGCGGCGCCACGGTCCGCATGGCGACCTGGGTGCGGTTCGAGGACCGGCGCGACGGGCGGCGGTTCACGCTCCTCAACACGCATCTGGACCACCGCAGCGCCACCGCGCGGATCAACGCGACACGACTGATAGTCGAGCGGCTCGGCGGGCCGGACCGCTCGCTGCCGGTGGTGGTCACCGGCGACTTCAATGTGCCCGCGCACCGCGACCCGGTGTACGACACGCTGCTGGCCGCCGGCCTCGTGGACTC
>NZ_JBPQTX010000800.1:0-281 GCF_051386555.1 Streptomyces sp. URMC 126 | reverse complement strand
GCACCGGGGCGAGCCCGCCCCCGAGGCCGGCACCACGCCCCCCGGGCGCTCCCCGGGGGACGCGCACACCTCGCGCGGCACGGAGCGCGGTGACACGCTCGCCGGCGACGACCGCTACACCGTGCGCCCCGGGGACAACCTCTCCTCGATCGCCGACCGGCACTCCGTGGCCGGCGGCTGGCCCGCCCTCTACGAGGCCAACCGGGCGACCGTCGGGGACGACCCGGACCTAATCGTGCCGGGTCAGCGGCTGGAGGTCACCGGCTCCTGACGCCCGATCA
>NZ_JBPQTX010000799.1:0-281 GCF_051386555.1 Streptomyces sp. URMC 126 | reverse complement strand
GTCCAGGTTCTGGCCCGCGCCCTCGACGACCGTGATCACGTCGCGGTACGTCCAGTGGGTGGTCCAGTCGTTGACGCGCACCACCCGGGTCTTGCCCGTCCAGTCGCCCTCGTTGAGGAACTTCACGATGGTGTGCCGGGCCTCGGGCTTGGCCAGCGGGGCGCAGGCGTCCTCCAGGTCCAGGAAGACCTGGTCGGCGGCCAACCCCTGGGCCTTCTCCAGGAAGCGGGGGTTGCTGCCCGGCACCGCGAGGCAGGAGCGGCGGGGACGCAGCCGGTTGA
>NZ_JBPQTX010000798.1:0-281 GCF_051386555.1 Streptomyces sp. URMC 126 | reverse complement strand
CGCTCCGCCAGAGCCGGGAGTCCGGTCGGCGCCGGCCGAAACCGGGTTTCTACGGGTGGCTGTCCAACATACGTCCAACGGAATCCCACGCCGGGGACCGGGCGCAGCGGCCCAGGAGGAACACCCGCACCGCAATGGCCCGGAACCCGGCTCTCCCCGCACGGCGGTCACGCCTCGTCGGACGGGAGGTCCTGCACGTCCTCGATGCGCTTCTGGAAATCTTCCAGCTGACCTGTGACGCACCGGGCGTAGACGGCCAGGAGGACGGGGACGCTGTTGCC
>NZ_JBPQTX010000797.1:0-281 GCF_051386555.1 Streptomyces sp. URMC 126 | reverse complement strand
ACCCGGATGACCGCGCGGGAGCGGCGCTTGCCGTCCGTCGCCTTGTACGAGATGGCCCAGGTCTCGGGGAACTTGGTCATCGGCGGGTAGATCTCGGGGGCGTAGCGCAGTGGCGGCGGCAGGTAGTCGCGCAGCACGTCGACCATCTTGCAGTCGAACACGCCGGGGAACTCCAGACTGAGCGCCTCGATCATCGCCAGGGTGGCCGAACGGTGGCCGCCACCGGTGTCCGAGAACAGGAAGAGGACCCGTTTGCGGACGCCCGACTCGGCGTTCATGAC
>NZ_JBPQTX010000796.1:0-281 GCF_051386555.1 Streptomyces sp. URMC 126 | reverse complement strand
GTGTATAAGAGACAGGGCGGGGGCCGAGCGCGTGGCGGGGCGCCCCCGGAGTGCCGTTGGCGCTTACGGATGCCGGTACGCCTCGGGGGGCCCGTGGCGCGCTCGTGGCGCACCTCCGCACAACCCCCTTCCCCATGAAGGGAAGAGGTGTGCGAGGGGAAGGTTGGTCACTAGAGCTTCACCTTCTGTAATCGACTGGCATTGGAGGACGGTCATGACCCTGCCCCCTGTTCCTGTTCTCAGCACGCGTCCGAACCCTGGCCCCAGCCCCAGCCCCAGCC
>NZ_JBPQTX010000795.1:0-281 GCF_051386555.1 Streptomyces sp. URMC 126 | reverse complement strand
GGAATGGTGAAAAGTACCGCGGGAGCGGAGTGAAATAGTACCTGAAACCGTGTGCCTACAAGCCGTGGGAGCGTCGCACAGGGAGCTTGCTTCTTGTGTCGTGACTGCGTGCCTTTTGAAGAATGAGCCTGCGAGTTTGCGGTGTGTTGCGAGGTTAACCCGTGTGGGGAAGCCGTAGCGAAAGCGAGTCCGAATAGGGCGAATGAGTAGCGCGCCCAAGACCCGAAGCGGAGTGATCTAGCCATGGGCAGGTTGAAGCGGAGGTAAGACTTCGTGGAGGA
>NZ_JBPQTX010000794.1:0-282 GCF_051386555.1 Streptomyces sp. URMC 126 | reverse complement strand
CGTCCTCCAGCCCTCGCATCTGGAAGGCGCCGAGGGCGACGACGGGGAAGAACGGCTGGTGCTCGGGGCGGATCTCCTCCAGCGTGGACAGGGCGGGCGTCGGGGCGTCCGGTGTCGCACGCCACGTTCCGTCCCCCTCCGCGGACCAGATCCCCGACCGCTCCAGAAGAGGCGCCAGAAGGGGGAACAGGCGCCGCAGCCGGGGGGAGGCGCCCGCGGCCACGAGGTCGTCGACGCCGAACGCGCGGTCCGGGTGGTCCGCCCGTTCGGCGCGTCCCCGGT
>NZ_JBPQTX010000793.1:0-282 GCF_051386555.1 Streptomyces sp. URMC 126 | reverse complement strand
GGCGCGCGGCCCGCCGCTGGGCCGTACTCCACACATACGGGCAGAGCTCCCGGGTCACATCCAGCGAGGCCGCCCGAAATGCCTGGAGCCATGCCTCCTGGACGATTTCCTCGGCCACCTCGCGCTGGAGGCCCCACCGGCGCAGCCGGTGGACCAGGTGGTGGTGATGGCGCTGGTGGGCCTCGTCGAACAGGCGCTGCCGCGCGCCGTCAGGGCCTGGTGACGGCTCGCCCCGATCGCTGCTCACCACAGCCGATACTTTTCCGCTTCACCCTGGGGGGA
>NZ_JBPQTX010000792.1:0-282 GCF_051386555.1 Streptomyces sp. URMC 126 | reverse complement strand
CGCACGCTCCCACCCGTCACTCCCCTCCACGAGGAGCCCGTCGGCGTCCGCCACCCACAGCTTCTCGGTGCTCGTCGCGACCAGACTCTCGTAACGCAGCAGCGTCCGGCGCCGTTCCTCGGCGAGGGTCCGGGCGTGCTCGGCCGTGGTGACCTCCCCGGTCACCTCGGCGGCGACGATGAGCACCCCGGACTCCCCCTCGGCCGAGGCGATCCTGGACATGCTGAACGAGAAGAACCGCCGCTCGACCTCGCCGTGGGCGTAGCAGACGGTGACGGGCGC
>NZ_JBPQTX010000791.1:0-282 GCF_051386555.1 Streptomyces sp. URMC 126 | reverse complement strand
CCGGTGAGGTCCCCGTCGTCGATCTCGTCGACGATTCCGAGGGCGAACAACAGCCCGGCGCTGGGGCCGCCGACGTCCGCGAGCCGCAGCTCCACCTCCACCTCGTCCTCGGACATGCCCAGCCGGCGCAGTGCGGCCGTCACCGCCTCCGTCTGCGACTCCTCCATCTGGGCGGTGGTGTGCTCCTCGATCTCCTCGGGATCGTCGCCGACCGGGTAGACCGAGTCGCGCGGCATCACCGCGCGCTCGGTGTCGAACCAGGCGTCCACCACATCAACCAGC
>NZ_JBPQTX010000790.1:0-282 GCF_051386555.1 Streptomyces sp. URMC 126 | reverse complement strand
GCCGTGGACCGCTCGGCAGTGGTGACCGGCCTTCTCGGCGACTCCAGCGGCAGCGACATGCCGACGGTCACCATGGTGACCTTTCATCCTTCCTACGGCTACGAGGACTTCGTCGAAGGATTCAAACCCGCCCCCGCGGAAAGCGGCCCGGGGCTGAACCTCCGGTTGCAGGACGGGCTCTTCCTGCAAATCTGCAAAGCGGCCGCGCAGGCGCCGGACCGGAGATTCCTCCTCATCATCGATGAGATCAACCGTGGCGACCTGGCGCGCGTCCTCGGGGAA
>NZ_JBPQTX010000789.1:0-282 GCF_051386555.1 Streptomyces sp. URMC 126 | reverse complement strand
GAGACAGGCGGAGGACTCGGTAGTAGTGCATCGTCTTGGTCCCGTCCACACCAGTGAGCTTGTACCGCACCCACGGCTCGATGGCCATCACTTCGTACAGCGGGATGCGTCTGGTGCGCCCCCAGGGCAGTGGCCAGAGCCGGTTCGTGATGCTCAGGACGTGTCCGTCGAAGGTCAGCCGGGCAAACAGGGGCGACGCGGTCAGTGGATAGCGGACGGGCGGCTCACTCACCCTTTTGGGATTTGTCATGACCGTAAGTGTGACCGGTGAAAGGTTCGATG
>NZ_JBPQTX010000788.1:0-283 GCF_051386555.1 Streptomyces sp. URMC 126 | reverse complement strand
GTCCCCCGCCTTCTCCTCGGCCGCCGCCATCGGCGTACTGCTCAACCTCGGCTACTACGGAATGCTCTACGCGTCGACGCTTTACTTCCGCACCGAACGCGGTTACGACGCGCTCGCCACCGGCATCGCGCTGCTGCCCACCGTGTGCATGGCCGTCGTGGCCGCCCCCCTGTCCGGGCGCCTCACCGCGCGCTACGGCCCCAGGCTGCCGATGACCTGCGCGCTGCTGCTGGGCGCGGTTGGCTTCCTCGGCTGGCTGCTCGCCGGCCCGGAAACCCCGTAC
>NZ_JBPQTX010000787.1:0-283 GCF_051386555.1 Streptomyces sp. URMC 126 | reverse complement strand
CATACGCACGGTGCTCTCGGCCACGATTTCAATGAGGCGGACGCCGATGCCTGGCAGACGGCCCTCAATCATCACCTGCGGGCCGGGACGACGACGGTGCTGGCCACGCTGGCGAGCGACACCCCAGCCCGGTTGCGGGCCGTGCTGGAGACCGCCACGCGGTTGAGCGGCGACGGGCTGCCGCTGGCCGGGGTCCATCTGGAGGGCCCTTGCCTGGCGTTCGAGCAGCGTGGTGCCCACCGGGCGCAGGACCTGCTCGACGCGGACCGCACCAGCGATCTGC
>NZ_JBPQTX010000786.1:0-283 GCF_051386555.1 Streptomyces sp. URMC 126 | reverse complement strand
GCAACAAGCGCAACGCCTACGAGGAGTCGATCCGGATACCCCTGCTGCTGCGCTACCCCCAGCTACCTGGGAGCGGGGTCGCGCAGACGGCTCAGGTGCTCAACATCGACCTGGCGCCGACCCTGCTGGAGCTCGCCGGCGTGCCGCCGCCGGCCGGCTTGCAGGGCCGGAGCTGGGTCCCGCTGCTGACCGGTCAGGCGGGGTCGCTGCGGGACGGCTTCCTCTACGAGTACTTCTTCGAGCGGGGCTGGAGCGTGCCCACCATCGTGTCCCTGCGCCGCGA
>NZ_JBPQTX010000785.1:0-283 GCF_051386555.1 Streptomyces sp. URMC 126 | reverse complement strand
ATCGAGCGGCGCTCGGCGGCCGGGGTGTCACCGGAGCGGATGCCCACCCGCACCTCGGGCTCGGGCAGCCCGAGCCGCAGGGCCTCGTGGCGGATGCCGGTCAGCGGGCTGCGCAGATTCCGCTCGACATCGACCGCGAGGGCCTTCAGCGGGGAGACGTACAGCACCCGGCAGCGCTTCTTCGCCTCGGCGGGCGGCGGGGCGCTCGCCAGCCGGTCCAGCGCGGCGAGAAAGGCGGCCAGGGTCTTGCCGGACCCGGTCGGGGCCACGACCAGGACGTCCG
>NZ_JBPQTX010000784.1:0-283 GCF_051386555.1 Streptomyces sp. URMC 126 | reverse complement strand
GCGCAGAGCGTGGAGAGCTTCGCCCAGACGCAGGACGCCGAGCGGGCGCAGGCCACCGACAAGGCCGCCGCGCAGGCCAAGGCCGAGGCGGCGAAGGCGAAGGCCGAAGCGAAGGCGGACAAGGAGCGCGCCGGCAAGCAGGCCGCGAACCGCTCCACCGCCCGCAAGCCCATCGAGAAGCCCGCTGCCGCCCCCGCGCCGAAGGCGTACGCGGACGACCTGGAGGGCTGGATCTCCGAGGCCCTGGACATCATGAAGGCCAAGGGCATCCCGGCCTCCTACG
>NZ_JBPQTX010000783.1:0-284 GCF_051386555.1 Streptomyces sp. URMC 126 | reverse complement strand
GAACCACACGTCCCGGATTCCGGCGCGGGCGTAATCGTGGTGCCGACGGCGCCAGGCGTCGTCGGTCATCAGTTCCCGCTGTGCTTCCAGCGCGATGCGTGTTCCGTCATGGAGTCGTACGGCCACGTCCGCGTGCCGGTCGTGGCTGGGGGTCCACTACTCCAGCCGTACGGCCGCGGCTGTGGGGAGGCTGCGTGCCCAGCGGGCCAGGGGTGCTTGGCGGTGAGGTGCCAGGCCGTCTCGGGGTGATGGCCGCCGGCCGGGACTTCCCCGGCCGGCGGGGC
>NZ_JBPQTX010000782.1:0-284 GCF_051386555.1 Streptomyces sp. URMC 126 | reverse complement strand
CTCTGATCCTTACACGGAATCGAGTCTCCATTCGAACCGGGGCGGTTCAGTCGGCGAGAAGACCGGCCCCACGCGGGCGGCCCGGCTCGTCCCGCTGACCTGCCCCGGACTCGTACGTCTCCTGCGCGCCCTTGTCCTGCCGGCACCCGTCCGCGACCGCGACCACGTTCTGCACTGGAGCGTATGGCGCCGCTGCCACCAGGCCGCCACCGCCTGCCACCAGCGACGTCACCGCCTGCAGGACGCTCCATGATCGAAACTACAGCTGCCGTGTCCGACAGGGG
>NZ_JBPQTX010000781.1:0-284 GCF_051386555.1 Streptomyces sp. URMC 126 | reverse complement strand
CAACTACGTGCTGCTTACCTGGCTCACCGCAACGGGCGTCGGACTGGTGGTCGCGAAGGTGCTGGTCGAGATCGGGCTCTTCGTGGCGGCCTATCAGGTACAACGCAGCTTCGTCTTCGGCAGCGGCGCGGCACAGACCCGCGTCGAACGCCCAGCGCCCCGTGCGTCGGCTCTTGTGCGCTGAGTCACCGGCTGGCCTGGAGTGTCGGTTGGTCGAGGGTGTCGGGACCCCCGGCTTGGTCGAGACCCGGCTGGTCGAGCTTGTCGAGACCTCGGTGGCCGAA
>NZ_JBPQTX010000780.1:0-284 GCF_051386555.1 Streptomyces sp. URMC 126 | reverse complement strand
AGGGGCTGCCGCTGCTGGTCAACGCGGCCCAGCTCGCCGCCGCCCGCCGCCTGGCCGACCACGGCGCGCTGGTGCGCAACCCCCGCACCATCGAGGCGCTCGGCCGCGCCGACGTGCTCTGCTTCGACAAGACCGGCACCCTCACCGAGGGCGACCTGCAGCTCGCCGCCGTCAGCGACGGCCGGCGCGAACTGCCCGCCGACCGGCTCGACACCGCCTGCAAGCAGATCCTGGGCGCCGCGCTGCGCGCCACCCCGCCGGCCCGCACCTCCGAACCCATGGAG
>NZ_JBPQTX010000779.1:0-284 GCF_051386555.1 Streptomyces sp. URMC 126 | reverse complement strand
GGATCGAGTCCGCGAGCGCGGTGTAGAGGCCGGTGATCATGTTGGTGCCGGCCGGCCCCGAGGTGCCGATGGCGACGCCGACCCCGCCGGTGGTCCGCGACCAGCCGTCGGCCATGTGGGTCGCGCCCTCCTCGTGGCGGACGATCAGGTGCTCGATCGTGCCGTTCTTCTCCAGCGCCTGGTACAGCGGGAGGATCGCGGCGCCGGGGCAGCCGAAGACGGTGTCCACGCCCTCCGAGGCGAGCACCTGGACGACCGCGTCCATCGCGGGGATTCTGCTGGGA
>NZ_JBPQTX010000778.1:0-284 GCF_051386555.1 Streptomyces sp. URMC 126 | reverse complement strand
GGGGTTTCGGCGGGGGCGGTGCGCGAGGCGTACGAGAAGGCGTACGAGGGGGAGCCGTTCGTGCGGTTGCTGCCGCACGGGTGCTGGCCCTCGACGGGGGCGGTGATCGGTTCGAACGCCGTTCAGGTGCAGGTCGCCGTGGACGAGGCGGCGGACCGGGTGATCGCGGTCAGCGCGATCGACAATCTGACCAAGGGCACGGCCGGTGGCGCGGTGCAGAGCATGAACATCGCCCTCGGGCTGGCCGAGGAGCTGGGACTTTCCACGACAGGGGTGGCTCCGTG
>NZ_JBPQTX010000777.1:0-285 GCF_051386555.1 Streptomyces sp. URMC 126 | reverse complement strand
CTCCGGGAGGAGGATCTCGCCCCCGACCCCTACGGGCAGTTCCTGCGCTGGTTCGAGGAGGCGGTGGCCGCCGGGCTCCACGAACCGAACGCGATGGTCGTCTCGACGGCCGACGAGCAGGGGCGGCCCAGCTCGCGCACGGTGCTGCTCAAGCAGTTCGACGAGCGCGGCTTCGTCTTCTACACCAACTACGGCTCGCGCAAGGGACGGGAGATCGCCGGGAACCCGTATGTGTCGCTGCTGTTCCCCTGGTACCCCCTCGCCCGCCAGGTGATCGTGTCGGGG
>NZ_JBPQTX010000776.1:0-286 GCF_051386555.1 Streptomyces sp. URMC 126 | reverse complement strand
CTCCTGCTGGAGGCCGGCACCCTGGCGACCTTCGCCGTGCTGGACCTGATGCTGTTCTTCCTGGCCTTCGAGACGGTCCTGATCCCGATGTACTTCCTCATCGCCCGCTGGGGCGGCGCGGGACGGGAGCGGGCCGCGTGGAGGTTCGTCCTCTACACCCTGCTCGGCTCCGTGGTGATGCTGCTGGGCCTGCTGCTGGTCGGACTGGGCGCCGAGGGCGGCCCGACGTTCGACATGACGGCGCTCGCCGAGGACGGCGGCCGGGGACTGACCCACACCACCCAGC
>NZ_JBPQTX010000775.1:0-286 GCF_051386555.1 Streptomyces sp. URMC 126 | reverse complement strand
GCCAGATGGCTCGCCGGGTACATACCGGTCGAGGCGGAACCGGGGGAGGCGGTGACCGCGGTGGTGCGGGTTCCGGCCCGTGCGCTGCGGCACTGGTCGCAGGCCGACCGCGGCTGGCGGGTGGAGCCGGGCGCGTACCGGGTGCTCGTCGGGCCGTCCGCGGGGAAACTGCCGCTGGCCGCCACCGTGGAGGTGTGAGCCGGGTCCGAGAGGCCCGGCCCATCCCGACGGGAGAGCGCTCCCGCGCTCCCGGGCGCCGTCGATAGGCTACGGACATGAGCAGACA
>NZ_JBPQTX010000774.1:0-286 GCF_051386555.1 Streptomyces sp. URMC 126 | reverse complement strand
GCTCTCGATGTGGTGCTCCGGGCGGCCGCTGTGCAGGCCGAAGAACTCCTGACCCAGCGCGGGCGTCCAGCGCTCGCCGGGGTGGAAGGGCGAATCGGCGGGGATCTCCAGCCCCAGGTGGACGCCGATGTCGACGATGACCCGGTTGGCGCGCATCATCTGGGCGTCCAGATAGCCGATCCTGCGCTCGGGGTCGGTGAGGAAGCCCAACTCGTCCATCAGGCGCTCGGCGTAGAGCGCCCAGCCCTCGCAGTTGGCGCTGACCTGCCCGAGGGTCACCTGGTAC
>NZ_JBPQTX010000773.1:0-286 GCF_051386555.1 Streptomyces sp. URMC 126 | reverse complement strand
CTGCAAGAGTGGCCGCAGATGACGCAGCCTGCGTGATCTGCGGCTGCCGTTGCAGTAGCCGAGAGCCGAGCGCTCACGGCTCACAGCCGCGCCGCAGCGTCAGCGTGAACGTCGAGCCCTCGCCGGGCGTGCTCGCCACCGTGAGGTCGCCGCCCATGCCGCGCGCCAGGTCGCGGCTGATGGCCAGCCCCAGCCCCACGCCGTCCTGCGTGCGCGTGAGCCGCGCGTCGATCTGCACGAACGGCTCGAACACGCGCGCCAGCTGCTCGGCGGCGATGCCGCGGCC
>NZ_JBPQTX010000772.1:0-286 GCF_051386555.1 Streptomyces sp. URMC 126 | reverse complement strand
CATCTACGCGGCGTTCTTCCGGACCGGGACGGTGACCGGCGGCGGCGCGGCCGAGCGGGGGGCACACGAGCCGGTTCCGGTGCGGCCCGCCGCACCGGCCGAGGGGCGCGCACCCTCCCCACGGGGGCCGGCCGGGAAGCTGCGGCCGAGCACCGCGCCCCTGGCCGTGCTCGCCGAGCGACGCCTCCGGGAGGACGTGGACCGCTGGCGCCCCGACGCCGTCGTCTCGACCTTCCACCTCGCGGCCCAGGTCACCGGCAGAATGCGGGCGCGTGGCGCCCTGGAC
>NZ_JBPQTX010000771.1:0-287 GCF_051386555.1 Streptomyces sp. URMC 126 | reverse complement strand
CGTACTATGTGCTGGCAGGGGCTGCGCCGGTCCTCGTTCACAATAGCAACGGATGCGGTGTCGCCCGTAACGAGAAGGGGCAGTTCACATCTGGGGAAAATGCGGACGTGGCCCGTGGGCGCCAGACACACTTGAACTACAGGAATGCTCTGGGGGCTGGGTATGAATTCGAAGTCAGGCTTCCGAGCGGGCTCCGGCCTGATGCGGTCGACTGGAATAACCGTGTCGTGCGTGAGTTGAAGTCGGATGCAAAGAGTAGCCAGGCGACGGGACGGCAACAGTTGCAG
>NZ_JBPQTX010000770.1:0-287 GCF_051386555.1 Streptomyces sp. URMC 126 | reverse complement strand
GGACAAGACCCACCCCGGTGCCGCCGGCAGCCTGCGGGAGGGCCTGCACGAGACGCTGACCGTGCTCCGGCCCGGGGTGCCTCCCACGCTCGCGCGCACGCTGCGCAGCACGAACGCGATCGAGTCGATGATCTCGATCTGCCGTGACCACGCCACGAACGTCAAGCGCTGGCGCAACGGCCAGATGGCGCTGCGCTGGTGCGCGGCCGGCATGGTCGAAGCGAGCAAGCAGTTCCGCCGCGTGAATGGCCACCTGCACCTGCCCACCCTCCGGGCCGCGCTGGAAC
>NZ_JBPQTX010000769.1:0-287 GCF_051386555.1 Streptomyces sp. URMC 126 | reverse complement strand
CCTCGGCGGTCCCCTCCTCGGTGAGGGCTGCCTGGGACATCGACAACTCGGTCAGTGAGACCCAAAGGGACCCGGAACCACCGGAGGGCACCCAGGTGGCCGACGTGGGGCTGAGTGTTCAGGCCGATGCCCTTGTCCTCACTCCCGATGCCGACCTTCTCAAGGGTGACGACACAGTCTACCCGGTCTACATCGACCCCGCGGTCAAGACGGCGAGCCGGACCGGCTGGACCATGGTCTCCTCCCACTACTCCACTTCCGAGTTCTGGAAGTTCTCTGATGACGAG
>NZ_JBPQTX010000768.1:0-287 GCF_051386555.1 Streptomyces sp. URMC 126 | reverse complement strand
GGGCGGGACCTACGGCTCGCTCAGCAACCGCGTCCTGTCGCTCACCGCGGTCGTGTGGGACGCGGACGGCGGCGAGTACACCGCCCGGACCTTCGACCGCGACCACCCCGACTGCGCCGTCCTGCTCGCCCACCTCGGCCGGGCACTGGTCACCGAGGCCGTGCTGCGCGTTGGCGGCAACGACAACCTGCGGTGCGTCAGCCGCACCGACATACCCGCCACCGAGCTGTTCGCTCCGCCGGGCCGCGGCGGACGCACCCTCGCCTCCTTCGTGGAGGAGACCGGAC
>NZ_JBPQTX010000767.1:0-288 GCF_051386555.1 Streptomyces sp. URMC 126 | reverse complement strand
CATCACGAGAGCGCCGCCGTGTGGC
This sequence comes from Streptomyces sp. URMC 126, assembly GCF_051386555.1. Lineage (NCBI taxonomy): Bacteria > Bacillati > Actinomycetota > Actinomycetes > Kitasatosporales > Streptomycetaceae > Streptomyces > Streptomyces sp. URMC 126. The sequence continues at coordinate 263 of NZ_JBPQTX010000767.1, read as the reverse complement.
CTTCTCATGGTGGGAGCCATCATGGCCGTGGCGATGCTGTCGCCGTTTCTTCTCGGAAGCGGCCTTCTCAAGGTCGATGATCTGGCCCTGAGCGTCCTCGGGTATGTCGAGATCGGTGTAGAGGTGGGGGGAGGTGGAATAAGTTTCGACCGGCTCGGACAGCTCGATGTTGAGGGCCTTGTTGATGAGCTTCCAGCGGGTGACGTCAGCCCAATCTACGAGGGTGACGGCGACGCCCTTGGCACCCGCGCGGCCGGTGCGAC
>NZ_JBPQTX010000766.1:0-288 GCF_051386555.1 Streptomyces sp. URMC 126 | reverse complement strand
GCCTCCGGCTGGGGCTCCGTCCCGCTCTTGGGGAAGCTGAGCAGCGACTGGAAGACGTTGTTGAAGACCAGCCAGGATCCCGGGTCGTAGCCGGAGGCGGGGTCGACGGCCATGACCTCGTCGGTAATCCCCATCACGATCCGCTCACCCTGGCCGGCGCTCGTCCCCTGCTCGTCACCGCAGCCGGTGAGCAGTGCGGCGACCAGGGCCGTACCTGCCGGAAGCGCCCAGAAACGGGCCCTTTTCCTCACGTTCGCATCCTCATCAGTGGTGTGTGCCGTTCTCCGA
>NZ_JBPQTX010000765.1:0-289 GCF_051386555.1 Streptomyces sp. URMC 126 | reverse complement strand
CAGCAGGCCCTTGCCCGGCCCCTTGGGCTTGCGGTAGGTGGTCAGGGAGTTGTCCAAGGACTGCATCACCAGACCGATGATCGTCCGCTCCGACCAGCGGTAGGTGGTGGCGGTGCGCGCCACCAGGACCGGGTGCCGCAGGAACTGGAGGGCCGCGGCGAGCCATCCGGGCAGCGGGCCGTCCCTGCGGTACTGCGGCACGCAGAGCAGGGCCATGAGGTTGGAGCCCTTGCCGTAGCGGACGTTCTCGATGTGGGTGTTGTCGTTCGGGTGGATGGAGGATGTGATG
>NZ_JBPQTX010000764.1:0-290 GCF_051386555.1 Streptomyces sp. URMC 126 | reverse complement strand
GTCCGCCGCCGTGGAGCTGCCCTCGGGCAGTCTGCTGGCGCTGTACACCGACGGCCTGCTCAAGGAGGGCCGCGCCTACGGCGACATCGACGCACGCATGGCGCTGCTAGCGTCCGCGCTGCGCGGCCCGAAGCCGCCGCCGGGCTCCTCGCCGGAGCCTGAGCCCTCACCGCGGCCGGAGGTGTCGCTGGAACGGATCTGCGGCCGGGTCACGGACACCCTGCTGCCCGATGGCCCGCGCGACGGCCCGCCGGACAGCACCCGTGACAGCCCCCGTGACGACGTGGCAC
>NZ_JBPQTX010000763.1:0-290 GCF_051386555.1 Streptomyces sp. URMC 126 | reverse complement strand
GAGGAGCCGATCGCGGTCGACCCGAACACGCGCGACAACCTGCACCTGCTGCACGCGCTGCGCTTGGCGCTGATTCAGCGGCTGATGATGGTGGCCACGCGGGTGCCGGACTTCTACGACCGCCACGTCACCACGCACGACGCGCTGATCGTCCGGCTGATGCATCTGGAGGTCGAGCCGGCAATGCAGCTCTTGGGCGAGATCTTCCCGGTGACCGAGGACGCCGAGCCCGAGCTCGACTTCGGCGAGCCCTCCACCTACCGGAGCGCCGGCGGGCAGTCCTACCTCAC
>NZ_JBPQTX010000762.1:0-290 GCF_051386555.1 Streptomyces sp. URMC 126 | reverse complement strand
CGCTCGCCGAGGATCCGGCGGTCGTAGAGGTTGCCGGACGGCGCCGGCACGTACAGCCAGGCCCGCTGCTGGAAGTTCTTGCCCTCGACGGTGGCCGGCACCTCGATGAACTGGTCCGGGTGGCGGCGGGTGTAGCCGGACAGCACCGCGTCCTCGAAGACGCGCTGCGAGAGGATCGCGGCGACCTGGGTGATGCTCTCGCTGGACGCGGCGAGGATGGCGCGGACCGGGCGGGAGTCCAGGAGCCGGTGGGTGTCGTTGCGCGGCGTGCCGTTGCCGTCGCCGGGACC
>NZ_JBPQTX010000761.1:0-291 GCF_051386555.1 Streptomyces sp. URMC 126 | reverse complement strand
CCCGGAGACGGTCAGCTTCCCCCGGGAGCAGGCGCACCGGCTCGCCTTCGACCACCGGGAGGCCGCACGGCCGTACTGACCGGCCGTACCGACACCGGCCGTACTGACCGGCCGTACCGACACCGGCCGCACCGGCAGGCCGCCGGGACGGACCGTGCGCTACCCCGAGCGGGGGTGCGGCACGGCGACGACCTGGTCGTCGTCCTCGTAGACGATCCGCCCCGGGTCCGAGGACCGCAGGCACCGGTACTCGACGCCGTGCGCGGCGAGGATCTCCAGATAGCCGTCCAC
>NZ_JBPQTX010000760.1:0-294 GCF_051386555.1 Streptomyces sp. URMC 126 | reverse complement strand
ACCCAGGCGTCATGGCCCGGCGCGACCCGCAGGAAGTCGCCGGGCCCGGCCTCTCCCGACTCACCGTCGTTCATGACGATCTTCAGGCGGCCGCTGACGACGTACCCCGTGTGCGCGGCCTCGCAACTGTCGGTCCCGGCGATGGGCTTGACGTGCTTGGACCACTGCCAGCCCGGTTCGAAGACCGCGCGCCCCACCGGTCCCCGCTCGGTGGTGAACAGATCGAGCCTGCCCTTGCCGTCCTCGAACGGACGGGTCTCGTCCGCGGAGTCGAAGTTCTTGCATACGATTCCG
>NZ_JBPQTX010000759.1:0-294 GCF_051386555.1 Streptomyces sp. URMC 126 | reverse complement strand
GGCCAGGCCGTGAGCATGTCCAACACCCGCGGCTGCCAGAGAAGTCCGCGCTACACCTTCCGGGGCGACGCGTCGAGCCCCGCGCCTGTCGGCTGGCGTAGCGTCTGCATTCACTGCTGATCCCGGCGCACTCTGACGGCAGCACCACGGGACCATCCGCTGGCGTGCACCCCATGACGATGCACGCCGGGGATGATCCCTGCCGGAAGCGAGTCAAGTCGTCCCTCCTCAGGCTGACCATGCCCGTGCCCGACGGTCAGGTTGGAGGAGCAGCCATTCCTGACGGGGTCATGT
>NZ_JBPQTX010000758.1:0-295 GCF_051386555.1 Streptomyces sp. URMC 126 | reverse complement strand
CCCGGGTACGGCCCCGCGGCGGCGGGACGCGGCTGATGGTGGGCGCCACCGTCGGCACCGTGCTGATCGGCGTGGCGGTGGCGCTGGGCGCCGGACCGGTGGCACGGGTCGGCGAGCGCGCGGCGGTGGACCTGCTGGAGCGCGACGCGTACCTGGAGGCGGTGCTCGGAGGACGGGACGGGCTCCCCACGGACGTCCGGGAGGCCGGGGAGACCGCGCACACACGGGGCGACGGGGAAGATCGGGGCGACGGGGAAGACCTGGGCGGCGAGAACGACCGAAGCACCCACCGAAC
>NZ_JBPQTX010000757.1:0-295 GCF_051386555.1 Streptomyces sp. URMC 126 | reverse complement strand
CCAACGCCGTGCGGTACGGCGGCGGGGGGCCGGTGCGGCTGCGGCTGCTGCGCGGCGCGTCCCTGATCTGCGAGGTCTCCGACCGCAGCAACTCCTCTCCGCGCATCCGGCGCGCCGGAGTGACCGAGGAGGGCGGGCGCGGTCTGTTCCTGGTGGCGCAGTTCACCAGGAACTGGGGAGTCCGCTACATGGCCCGGGGCAAGACGGTGTGGGCCGAGCAGGTGCCGCACTCCGGACACCCCGGCTCCGGGCACTTTGGCCAGGGGGAGCCCGCGCCGGAGGAGGCGGACGAGCA
>NZ_JBPQTX010000756.1:0-296 GCF_051386555.1 Streptomyces sp. URMC 126 | reverse complement strand
GCGCACCGCGCCCGAGTACCGCGGCGTCTGGCGGACCGAGGAAGTGCGCGCCGGGGTCAGGGTGCACCGCCGCAGACACACCGTCCCGCCCCGGCAGAGCGCGCTGCGCCGCGCCCTGTACGAGGGCTCCATCCTCGCCCACGGCCTGCTCGCGCCGCCCCGCATGGGCCGCCCCGATGCGATCGTCGCCCAACTGCCCAGCCTCGCCGGCGGGGTGATCGGCGCCCGCCTCGCCCGGCGGTACGGGGTGCCGTACGTACCCGTCGTCCAGGATCTGATGGGCGCCACCGCCGCGC
>NZ_JBPQTX010000755.1:0-297 GCF_051386555.1 Streptomyces sp. URMC 126 | reverse complement strand
CCTTCAACGTGGTGCAGTCCGGCGAGGGCGTGGGCAACGAGTTCCTCTACATCATCGCGGCGGTCATCGGCGGCTGTCTGATGACCGGCGGCTACGGCTCCGCCATCGGCTCGGCGGTCGGCGCGCTGATCTTCGGCATGACCAGCAAGGGCATCGTCTACGCCCAGTGGAATCCGGACTGGTTCAAGTTCTTCCTGGGAGCCATGCTGCTCCTGGCCACCCTGCTCAACGCATGGGTCCGCAAGCGGGCGGAGGCGACGAAGTGACGCGAGGCGAGGACGTGACGCGGGGCGAGGA
>NZ_JBPQTX010000754.1:0-297 GCF_051386555.1 Streptomyces sp. URMC 126 | reverse complement strand
CTCCAGCAGCGGCCGCAGCACCTCGGTCCGGGCCGCCTTGAAGCCGCACTGGCCGTCGCTGAACCGGACGCCGTGGGTGAGGCGTATGAGCGCGTTGTACGAGCGGGAGACGAACTCGCGGCGCAGCCCGCGCAGGGTGCGGGCGCCCGGGGCCAGCCTGCTGCCGATGGCCAGGTCGGAGTGGCCGTTGGCCAGCGGGGCTATGAGGGGCAGCAGACCGTCCAGGCCGGTGGACAGGTCCACGTCCATGTACGCGACGATGTCCGCGTCGCTGGCGCCCCAGACGGTGCGCAGCGC
>NZ_JBPQTX010000753.1:0-299 GCF_051386555.1 Streptomyces sp. URMC 126 | reverse complement strand
ACCGGCCGCGCCCAGTCGCCGGTGCGCGGGTCGACCAGCTGGGTGGTGGAGGCGTTGGTCAGCTCGGTGCCCGCCTCGCCCGTCAGCCAGTACGAGATCAGGTCCGGGATCAGCAGCAGGCGCCGGGCGGCCTCCAGCGCGGGCGTACCGCGGGCCGCCACCAGTTGGTGGAGGGTGTTGAACGGCTGGTACTGCAGGCCCGTGGCGGCGTACAGCTCCTCGGGCGGCAGCACGGCCGCGGCCCGCTCGGCGGCCCCCGCCGTACGGCCGTCGCGGTAGTGCACCGGATTGCCCAGCAG
>NZ_JBPQTX010000752.1:0-299 GCF_051386555.1 Streptomyces sp. URMC 126 | reverse complement strand
GGTACCACACAGCTCGGCGCACTTACCGTCGTAAACACCGATCCTCGTCGGAGTGAGGTCAAACTGGTTAGGATGGCCCGGAATGACGTCCATCTTGAAGTAGAAGGCCGGCACCCAGAACGAGTGGATAACATCAGCGGACTTGAGGCGGAAGCGCACTGACTGGCTCACCGGAAGGTACAGATTCGGAATCTTCTCGATAGTGCCAACCTCATGGGTGACAACACCACCGGCGTCAGGATTGTTGGCCTCCATATAGTTAAAAGTCCACGACCACTTCTGGCCGACAACATTAACGA
>NZ_JBPQTX010000751.1:0-299 GCF_051386555.1 Streptomyces sp. URMC 126 | reverse complement strand
ATCCGGCCCCGGCGGGTGAGCCGTATCTGGAAGTGCGGGGCGACACCGGGGACCCGCAGCAGGATCTCCTCGATCTGGGTGGGGAAGACGTTGACCCCGCGCAGGATGATCATGTCGTCGCAGCGCCCGGTGACCTTCTCCATGCGGCGGAAGGCGGGTCGCGCGGTGCCCGGCAGCAGTAGCGTCAGATCGCGGGTGCGGTAGCGGACGACCGGCAGGGCCTGCTTGGTCAGCGAGGTGAACACCAGCTCGCCCTCCTCGCCGTCGGGCAGCACCTCGCCGGTGATCGGATCCACGAC
>NZ_JBPQTX010000750.1:0-300 GCF_051386555.1 Streptomyces sp. URMC 126 | reverse complement strand
GCGCTACGGCCTGTGGGAGACCCTCAACTCCATGCGCAGCGTCGACCGCGAGTGCCAGATCACCGTGACGGGAGCGGGAAAGTGACACGCAAACTCCGGGTCCGCCAGGCGCAGACCGTGCTGCCGTTCGGCGTCGGTGCCGTCATCGACGTCCAGGGCGAGTCCTTCGTCGCCGCCGGCATCGAGAACTGGCCGCAGACGAAGACCCCCGTTCCCTCCGAACGGCTCGCCGCCCGCCTCGGCGTCAGGGGCTTCTTCGCCGCACCCCACACCCTCAACGACCGCTATGACCGGCCCGAC
>NZ_JBPQTX010000749.1:0-300 GCF_051386555.1 Streptomyces sp. URMC 126 | reverse complement strand
ATGCAGCGTGTAGGGAATCAGCACCAGCAGGTTGACGATGCTGGGGCCCTGCCGGAGCAGGTTCTTCCAGGCCACCAAAGCGCTCAGCATGCTGGCCATCCAGGGGACGCTGACTCCGAGCCAGGCCCATTGCGTGTAATGCCCCATGGGAATGCTGAGCAAGGCCAGCAGCGGCGCCAAGGTCAGCAGCACCAGCATGCGGTCGATGCGGCGCCAGATCGTTCCGCGCGTCAAGGTCTCGCGTGCCTGCCAGGCAAAGGCGGCAGGCAGCAGGAAGACGCCCACGCTCACCCAGATATC
>NZ_JBPQTX010000748.1:0-302 GCF_051386555.1 Streptomyces sp. URMC 126 | reverse complement strand
ATGCGCAAGAACGGGAACCCCGAAGATGAGGTGCTCGAATTTCTCTCCCGCCGCGCTCGCCGCAAGAAGAGCGAGCTTGCCCGCCCCGAGTTCGGGGACGACGGGCAGCCGATGAACATCAGCGACATGCTCTGCCGCGCACTCATGATCTACGCCGAACGCGCCATGCTCGCCGACCGTTCGACGCGCCCCTGGCGCCTTGGTCACGGAGGGCCAATGCCGCACGAGCTCATTGTCGGATCGGGCCGCAACGAGATGGCGTTCGCCAGTCTCGAAATGCTCCGGCGCCTGCTCCTGGGGTA
>NZ_JBPQTX010000747.1:0-302 GCF_051386555.1 Streptomyces sp. URMC 126 | reverse complement strand
AGGCTACGTGTGAGTAACCTGACGTCGTCCGAAGCACACCGGCCTGCTTCCGACGCGGGACGCGCGCTCCCTGAAACCTCCCACACAGCAGCCCCCACTGCTTGCCCGACAGGAGTCCAGATGCGCCTGCGTCATGTCCTGCCCTCACTGTGCGCCCTGTTGGCCGCCGTGCTGGTCGTACCGCTCACCTCGACCGCCGCACAGGCCAACGTCTCCGAGCCCGTCGTCTTCGTGCACGGCTTCGCCGGCAAGAGCGGCCAGTTCTCCACGATGACCGGCAACTTCAGGGCGAACGGCTACTC
>NZ_JBPQTX010000746.1:0-302 GCF_051386555.1 Streptomyces sp. URMC 126 | reverse complement strand
AGAGAACGCCACTTACAAGCCGCGCAAGACCAACCCGGTAGAGAAAGCCTGGGCCAAGGCACCGGCTGAAGCCGAGTGGCCCGGAGCGGGCACCGAACGCATACGGATCGGGCGGAAACCCGAGGAGGCCGATCGCCTGCCGCTCAAGGTCGGCCCGCCGAAGAAGGGCACCACGGCCAACTCCACGCCGGACTCAGTCACCGTGGAGGTCGTCAGCCGCAAGAAGACCGACGCGGCCGGCATCGACGGTGTGCTGCTCCGTGTGACTCGTGCCGACAGTCGGAACGAGCAGGGTTCGGCAC
>NZ_JBPQTX010000745.1:0-304 GCF_051386555.1 Streptomyces sp. URMC 126 | reverse complement strand
GACTCGCTCCCGCCCGGTTGCGGTCGGCGACCAGCCGCAGCGGCAGCAGCGGGGCCGGTCTCTTGGCCTGGGTCAGGCCGAACGCGACGAGCAGGACCAGAGCGGCGACGAGGCAGCCGAGGACGCGGGCCGAGGTCCAGCTGTGGGTGGCCGCCTGGTCGAAGGCGTAGACGAGGGAGAGCATCCCGAGTGCGGAGAGCACCGCGCCAGGTACGTCGATCCGCTGGCGGTTGGCGGGCATGGCCGGCAGCAGCAGCCAGGCCCCGGCCACCACGACCGCGCCGATCGGTACATTGACGTAGAA
>NZ_JBPQTX010000744.1:0-307 GCF_051386555.1 Streptomyces sp. URMC 126 | reverse complement strand
CCACCTCGGCCGGGGTGGGCCGGCAGTACACCGGCGCCTCGGTAAAGATCGACAATCCCCCAGAGGGGGTGCCCCCAGTCAGATCGGAGTATTCGCCGCCTACGCCACCAGCTCGGGCCGGGCCCTGGTCGACCGGGAGCTCTACCTGCCGAAAGCCTGGACCTCCGACCGGGAGCGCTGCCGGGCGGCGAAGATCCCCGACGAACGGGGTTTTGCCACCAGGGGAGAGCTGGCCCGGGACATCGTCCGCCGCTGTCTGGCCGCGGGCCTGCTCGTCGCCTGGGTCACCGCGGATGAGGCCTATGGG
>NZ_JBPQTX010000743.1:0-307 GCF_051386555.1 Streptomyces sp. URMC 126 | reverse complement strand
ATGTACGGCCGCGCGAGCTTCCCCCTCCTCCGCCACCGCATCCTCCTGGGCTGACCACACCCTCCGTCACCACCGACTACGGAACAGACCCGAACGTTTGACAGACCCCCAGGTGGCGGTGCGTCTGGCCGCGGTCACCGCGACGACGAAGGTGCTCATCGACCGGGCCCTGTACCTCCCGGCGGACTGGGCCGCGGACGAGGAACGCCGCGAAGGTGCCGGGGCGCCGCAGGAGACCGGGTTCGCGACGAAACCGCAGCAGGCGCTGTCGATGGTCACCGGTGCGCTCGCCACGGGGATCCAGACC
>NZ_JBPQTX010000742.1:0-308 GCF_051386555.1 Streptomyces sp. URMC 126 | reverse complement strand
CTGCTGGCCCTGTCCGTCCCCGTCCCCGACGCCGTGCCGGACGGCGTCACCGCCGCTGCCCACACCATCGCCCCCGGCGGCGAACAGCCGGAGAGTCGACGCCCGTGAACGAGACCCTTCACCTGACGACCCAGCACACGCGTGGCAGCCTCGCCGTGGCCGCGCTCGCCGGTGCCCTGGACATCCACACCGCCCCCGAACTGCGCACCGGGGCCCTGGAACTGATCGGTCAGGGACACCGCCATTTGATTCTGGACCTCGGCGCCGTCACCTTCTGCGACTCCTCCGGCTTCAACGCCCTCGTGGGC
>NZ_JBPQTX010000741.1:0-309 GCF_051386555.1 Streptomyces sp. URMC 126 | reverse complement strand
GCATCACCGACGTCTCGATCTTCTCGGTCAACCTCACCACCGCCCTCGGTCTCGGCCTGGGCATCGACTACGGCCTGCTGCTGGTCAGCCGTTTCCGCGAGCGGCTGACCGAGGGCGACGACGTACCGGACGCGCTGCGCACCACCGTGGCCACCGCGGGCCGCACCATCGCCTTCTCCGCCGCCACCGTCGTCGCCGCGCTCGCCGCCCTGCTGCTCTTCCCGCCCTTCTTCCTGCGCTCCTTCGCCTACGCCGGGATCGGTGTCGTCGCGATCGCCGCGGTCGGCGCGCTGGTGGTCGTCCCCGCCC
>NZ_JBPQTX010000740.1:0-312 GCF_051386555.1 Streptomyces sp. URMC 126 | reverse complement strand
AGCCGGACGTTGTCCGCGACGGTGCCGGCGAACAGACACGGCCGCTGGGGCAGCCACGCCACCCGCCGGTGCCAGCTCTCCCGGTCGACCGCCGCCAGGTCCGTGTCCCCGTGCTCGCCGAGCAGCACCCGCCCCCGCTCCGGGCGGACGAAGCCGAGCACCGCGTGGATCAGGGTGGACTTGCCGGCGCCGCTGGGCCCGACGACGGCGACCGTCTCGCCGGGCGCGACGGTCAGTGACGTCGCCGGCAGCGACGGCTCCGTACGCCCCGGATGGCGGACGACGAGGCCCTCCAGCCGCAACCCACCGGAC
>NZ_JBPQTX010000739.1:0-315 GCF_051386555.1 Streptomyces sp. URMC 126 | reverse complement strand
TCTGGCGGCCATGCCGCTCGTCCGGCTCGCCCGGGCCGCCACCTTCCGGGCGGCCGCCCCGGATGAGCGTTCCGCGGGTACGGCGGTGGCGGCGAGGTCGGCGGTGCCGGTGCCCGGCCGTCTCGGGGGTTCCGGCGCGCCCGGGGCTCCGAAGGGCAGCGCGCGCACCGTGTGCCGTTGGACCGGACGGGGCACGACGGGCTGTTCGCGGCCCTCGACGAGCACCAGGGCGGCCTGGTAGGCGACCGACAGCGAGTAGGGCGTCTGGTGGAGCATCCCCCACAGCTTGGAGGTCTCGTCGATGTCCATCCGGGT
>NZ_JBPQTX010000738.1:0-315 GCF_051386555.1 Streptomyces sp. URMC 126 | reverse complement strand
ACCCTCAGCAAGTCCTATCGTTGCAGGTCAAGGGCACTTTCCGTGTTTCTGGTCAACCCTTGGACAGCCCACCTCGTGAAAGCGCGAGGTTAAGTTCGGCTGCGACCTGGTCCGGCGAGGACGTGGTGTCGGGCACCAGGGGTAGTGGTCCTTGGCCGTCCTCTTGTCGAGTCGCGTCGAAGGTTCCGGTAGACAGGGGACGTGGCCTGTCTACCGGAACCTTTGACAGTTTGGGCTGGTACAGAAGCGCTGGTTTAGCTCGGTTCAATGCTTGGCGTCCGGATGTCTGCTGTATCTCCGCCGCCAGGTCAGGGT
>NZ_JBPQTX010000737.1:0-315 GCF_051386555.1 Streptomyces sp. URMC 126 | reverse complement strand
GTGATCGGCGCGGTGCGCCGGGCCCTGGACGACCACGCCGTCCTGCGGGACGCCGGGCGGGCGGACGGCACCGAGCGCGTCAGGGTGACCCTCCCGGCCCGGGAGGCCGCCGACGGCCTCGCACGGACGCTGGCCCCCCTGGAGGACCGCTTCGACGGGATCGGGTTCTCCTGGCTGGAGCGGGCGCCGGACCGGCGGGTCACGGCGGAGCTGGCGCTGCGCGACGGCGTCCTGTCGGGAATGACGGTGGACCTGGCGCAGTTCACCGGGGAGACGGGTGCCGGGGAACCGGTGGAGATTCCCCTCGCCATGTCC
>NZ_JBPQTX010000736.1:0-317 GCF_051386555.1 Streptomyces sp. URMC 126 | reverse complement strand
GTCCATATACAACGAAACATTCACGGCTCGGCTATAAGTATCCCGGCAGCCCCTGACGCCTCCGGAATACACTATGTTCCCGCCACTATAGGTTGGCGCATCGGCATACACGCGGCACCCTGCGCTCGGGGAGCCCGCCGCTGATGCTGAACCTGCTGTTGCGGCAAGTGCACCACCTATGGTGCACGATATCGCTAATGGCGTGATGGCCAATTTCAGGGACATTCCGCGCACCTCGATTTAATTCAGGCCGACAGGCACGACCTCGGATCGGGCGTCAGCTCTCCTCGCCGCCGCGCTAAGTAACGGCGTCATCA
>NZ_JBPQTX010000735.1:0-318 GCF_051386555.1 Streptomyces sp. URMC 126 | reverse complement strand
GAAGAACAGGCCGCCGATCGCGACGAAGAGCAGCGGGGCGAACTTCAGCACGGTGGAAACCAGCTGCACGGCGCCCACGTAGGCCGTTCCGGCGAGGTTCGCCAGGGCGGGCAGCCACTGCAGCAGCAGAGCGGCGGCGATGGTGAGGGCGAGGCTGTGCTTGACCGGCAGCAGCACGTCGAGATAGCCGACGGCGGCCACGGCGAGGGCGGCGACGGATATCTTCCGGTAGCGCCTCGTTCTGCGGTGCTTGCTCATGTGTGACCCCAATCGTCGGATCGCCGAATCCCCCCGGGTTCTGGCCGATTCGCCCAGCAC
>NZ_JBPQTX010000734.1:0-321 GCF_051386555.1 Streptomyces sp. URMC 126 | reverse complement strand
ACGCTGGACGCCGGTGAATCGGAAGTGTTCGCCCGCGCCGCGCTGGCCCTCAAGTACGACGACCCGACCAAGCCCGCACCGATCTCGGAATCACAAATCCTGATGCCGCGCCGCTTCGACGACCGCCGCCCCGACCTGTGGAGCGTGTTCAACCGCACGCAAGAGAACCTCACCAAGGGTGGACTGCATGGGCGCAGCGCCAACGGACGCCGCCAGCAAACCCGCCCCGTGCAAGGCATTGATTCCGACATCCGCCTCAATCGCGCCCTGTGGCTGCTGGCCGATGGCATGCGCGCCCTCAAAGCCTGACCCCTTCCTGAG
>NZ_JBPQTX010000733.1:0-321 GCF_051386555.1 Streptomyces sp. URMC 126 | reverse complement strand
AGGACGAGGCTCTTCCCGAAGCCATGCCCGCTCCCGCAGTGGTCGATGCTCATGCGCCGCTGGTGCCATTTGCCGCTACTTTCGCGCGAGTGGCAGTGGAGGACGAGGCAGCGCTCGAGCCCGAGTACGAGCCTGCATACGAGCCTGAGCTTGAACCTGCGCTTCAGCAGGCAGCCGAGCCCGCTTCCGTGCCGGACTTCGTGCCGCTTGCCGCTGTCGCGGCAGCGAAGCCTCGTCGCCAGGCGATCGCCGAGCCGGCCACGGCTGGCAAGGGCAAGGCAGCGTTCACGCTCCGGCTCGACCCTTCGCGCCATCTCAAGC
>NZ_JBPQTX010000732.1:0-322 GCF_051386555.1 Streptomyces sp. URMC 126 | reverse complement strand
GTGTACGACTACTCTCTGCGGAACGCATTGAGCCAGCCGAGCGTTCCACAGGGAACGTCTGAACAGACTCCCGTGGCGACGCCGGAACAACTCGCACCACATGCTTCCTTCATCGCTCGGCGAGCACTTGAACTCACTTACACGTCATACGACATGACCCCCTTTGCCCGTGATGTCGGCGACACGGGGGAGCCTTTCCGCTGGGATGACGAACGTCGCACCATCATCCGCGCCGAGCTGGACGCTATGTTCTTCCACCTCTACGGGATCAACCGCGATGACGTGTCGTACATCCTCGACACCTTCCCGATCGTCAAGCGCA
>NZ_JBPQTX010000731.1:0-322 GCF_051386555.1 Streptomyces sp. URMC 126 | reverse complement strand
GCTTCGGGGCGGGGGGTGCGGGTTGTGGCCGTTTGCGGGCGGCTTGCGCTGGCGCGCGGCGCTCTCGGGGGGCTGGGCGTCGAGCGGGCCTACGCTCTGTCCGAGCTGGAGCCGGATGCGGGTCGGTCTATGACCGAGGCGGGTTCGCTGCTGGAGCGGGTGGGGGAGCGGATCGCTCGCGAGGCGCTCGGCTGAGCGCCGAGGGTGGGTTGCCCCTGTCCCGCCCCTTCGCCGTTTCCTGGGGGCTGCGCCCCCAGACCCCCGCTTGTCGCGGCTTCGCCGCTCGTCCTCAAACGCCGGACGGGCTGGATTCAGCCCGTCC
>NZ_JBPQTX010000730.1:0-324 GCF_051386555.1 Streptomyces sp. URMC 126 | reverse complement strand
CGCGCAGCCCTCGGCGGCCAAGCGCAGGACGGCCGCGCGGCCGATTCCTGAGCTGCCTCCGGTCACCAGTGCGACCTTGCCTTCGAAGTTCATTGGGAGACTCCCGATCGACAATTCTTGCTGCGGTCTAATGCCCGAACGATGTTAAGAACGGCTCTCGTTGCGTCGCCTGCTGCCGGTCCTGCTCCTGAGCAGAGCCCAGGCCAGGGCGGAGACGCCGATCGCCACCGCAGTCCGGGCGAGCAGACCTTGCCTGTCGTACTTCCAGGCCGAACGGATCCCCATCTCGGCCGGGATGTTGGGAATCCTGCCTCGGCCCAGGTC
>NZ_JBPQTX010000729.1:0-325 GCF_051386555.1 Streptomyces sp. URMC 126 | reverse complement strand
GCATCCGACTCCTGGGCGAAATGGAAATAACGCGGCAGGGGGAACGGCTTGAACTGCCGCCCTCCCGGAAGACGCGCGGGCTGCTGGCCTATCTGGCGCTGGCGAACCGGCCGCTGCGGCGGGAGCGGCTCTGCACCCTGCTGTGGGATGCTCCGGACGATCCCAAGGGAGCCTTGCGCTGGAGCCTGAGCAAGCTGCGGCCGATCGTCAACGAGCCGGACCGGACGCGGATACTGGCGACGCGCGAGCTTGTGTCTTTCGATCCCGCCGGCGTGCATATCGATCTCGCCGCCGTCAAGGCGCTGCTGGACGGTGGGACGGAGAC
>NZ_JBPQTX010000728.1:0-325 GCF_051386555.1 Streptomyces sp. URMC 126 | reverse complement strand
TGCCCATCGCCTGAGTGCTGCAAGACCACAGCCTCGCCGTCACAGGACAGCGGAACGACCAGAGCCACACGACGGGAAGCGGAACAACCAGGGGCCATGCACCACGGCTCCCCCGTAAACCGCCACAAGCCACCTTCACCGCGACCGGAACGGCGAAGCCTTGAGACATCCGTCCTCTTACTCAAGAGCGGACTCAGAAGTGATCAGTCCCCGCCCATGACCTGCGGGAAGACGCCTACCGTTTCCAGAACGCCGACAGCGCGTTCCGCACGCTCGGAGCAACCACGCCGTGACCTGCGGCGATGGAGTTCTCTACAAGCCCCAC
>NZ_JBPQTX010000727.1:0-328 GCF_051386555.1 Streptomyces sp. URMC 126 | reverse complement strand
GATAGAGCAGTTGCGCGAGCGGCTGACCGCGACAGCCCGGCTGACCGGCCCGGACCACCCGCCGCCGCTGGAGCCGCTGTGCGACGAGGTGCTGGACATGCTGGGCCCGGGCGACCGGGACGACGACATCGCGCTGCTGGCCGCCCGCTTCGACGGGATCGCGCCGAGCGATGTCGCCTACTGGTTCCTGGAGCCGCACGAGCAGACCCCGGGCAAGGCGCGCCGGCTGGCCCGGCGGGCGCTGGCCCGCTGGGACCTGGAGGACCTCTCGGACTCGGTGGAGCTGCTGATCAGCGAGGTGGTGACGAACGCCGTGCGGTACGCGGAG
>NZ_JBPQTX010000726.1:0-328 GCF_051386555.1 Streptomyces sp. URMC 126 | reverse complement strand
ACGGAGACCACGGCGTCCGCCTTCGCCTCGTTGCCGATGCGCGCTCGCTCGTCGATGCACGGCCCGTACGGGCGGTCCCCGTCGTGCGTGAACCGTACGGTCGCGCCGCGCGCCTCCAGCAGTGTGCGCAGCCGGCGCGAGACATCGAGGGTGAAGGCGGCCTCGGTGTAACCGGCGTCCGTGGACGTGCCGGTGGTGTCGCACTCCTTGCGGTGCGTGCCCGCGTCCACCTGGCGGGCGATCTCCCGGGTGTGCGCGAAGTTCCCCGGGTTGTGCCCGGGGTCGATGACGACGACCTTGCCGCGCAGCGGGCCGTCGCCGCCGCTGC
>NZ_JBPQTX010000725.1:0-328 GCF_051386555.1 Streptomyces sp. URMC 126 | reverse complement strand
CCGCTGGAGGTCATCGAGGAGGTCTTCCGCGATCACCGCATCGACGTCATCGCCTGCTGACCGGCACACCAACCGACACACCGGACGCGGTCCCGCCCGTGGTGAGACGCCCAGCGCCACCGTTCGCCCCTGCCGTGCCGGTCAGTCGCGCACCCCACCTTCTGGACCCGTACCGGTCCATCCCTGCCACACGCCGTCGCTCCGGGAAAGGACACATGTATGGCAGTGCCGAGAAAGGGATCGCGGCGGTTGAACGTCGAGGGCGTCGCCTACCGCTGGAGGGTTCGAGGAAGGCCGACCTATGAACAGGGGCTGGCCATGTCCCCCC
>NZ_JBPQTX010000724.1:0-329 GCF_051386555.1 Streptomyces sp. URMC 126 | reverse complement strand
ACGAAGTCCCGCTGGCGCGGGCCGCGGGCGGCGGCCAGTTCGATCACCCGGGCCCGCTCCCCGGCGTCGCCCAGGGGCGAGGGCGTGGGCCGCCCATAGGCGGGCGAGCAGGAGATCTCGAAGGCGGCGGCGACGAACGCCTCGTCGTCGATCCTGTCGAGCGCGGCGAGTTCCTCGGCGAGCGTGACCCCGGGCTCCGCCGGCAGGAGGATGTCGGAGATGGAGGAGGTCCACAGGAACTCCGCCTCGTGGAGCCGGTCGGCGAGGTCCGGCGGCAGCCCCGCGGAGGTCGCGGTGGCCCAACCGCGCAGCTCCGGGTGGTGCCCGGG
>NZ_JBPQTX010000723.1:0-334 GCF_051386555.1 Streptomyces sp. URMC 126 | reverse complement strand
CGGGCGTCAACCTCGTCACCGTCGGAGTGTTCTCCTGGTCCCGGATCCAACCGCGCCCGGAAACCTACGACTGGAGCCTGCTGGACGAGGTGCTCGACCTGCTCCACGGCAACGGCATAGCCGTGGACCTGGCCACGCCCACGGCCGCACCGCCGCCCTGGTTCACCCGGCTGCACCCCGACGCCCGGCCGGTCACCGCCGCGGGCACCCGGCTGGCCCACGGCAGCCGGCAGGCCTTCTGCCCCAGCCACCCCGCCTACGCCGAGGCCGCCGACGCCGTCGTCACCGCACTGGCCACCCGCTACGCCGACCACCCCGCGGTCGTGCTGTGGCA
>NZ_JBPQTX010000722.1:0-334 GCF_051386555.1 Streptomyces sp. URMC 126 | reverse complement strand
ACGTCGATGGAGGTTGCGCCGATGTCCACGCCGAGGAAGCGCAGACCTGGTGCGAGCCGCACGCTGTGGGACCGCCGGCCCCCTCGGGAAGCAGCGAACCCATCGGTGGCCACGAGGCCCGTCTCCAGCAGCCGGTCGATCTAAACAGCCAGTTTGGAGCGGGAGAGCTGGATGCGTTCCCCCAGTTCGGCCCGTGAGCTGCGCCCACCGTCCCGCAGCAGACGCAGCAGGTGTGCCTGGTGAGTATTGGCCGGCCGAGCCGTCATCCGCCGCACGAGCACTCCTCAACGTCGGTCGCTGCGCGTTGAGACACCGCCCAGCGAACGAACCCTGA
>NZ_JBPQTX010000721.1:0-337 GCF_051386555.1 Streptomyces sp. URMC 126 | reverse complement strand
GCACTGACCTTCCCGCTCCTGCGCATGCTGTACGTCTCCGAGCCGCTGGACAATCAGCTGACGGATCGACTGAACCAGGTGCTGGCCGATTACGATCTCTCCCCATCGATCTTCCCCCGCCCCAGCGTGGCGCTCCAGGACGTCTGGGAAAAGGGCCTCACCGGCGTTCTCACCTGGAAGGTCAACGGCGGCGAGATGCCCGCCATCAGCGTGCACTACCTCAAGGAGAAGGACGAGGAACCGAAGCCGGACAAGGAGATCGCCTTCCCTGGCCTGCCGGTGTCCTACGGGCCGCTGGAGATCGCGGCGCTCAAGCGGGGCAAGGACAAGAAGTACC
>NZ_JBPQTX010000720.1:0-338 GCF_051386555.1 Streptomyces sp. URMC 126 | reverse complement strand
ATGGCGTAGAGGTGCTCGATTCGGGCCTTCTTGACCGCGTAGTCCGGGTCCCGGGAGGTCTTCCAGGTCTTCAGGCGTTGAAAGGTGACGCCTTCCTCGCGGAGCAGGATGCGCAGGCCCTCGTGGCTGATGTCGTCGACCACCCCCTCGGCGACCAGGAAGTCGGCCAGTTTGACCAGGCTCCAGGTCGAGAACGGCAGGCCGTGCTCGGCCGGCTTGGACTTGGCGATCTTCTTGATCTCGCGGCGCTCGGGCAGCGTGAACGTCCTCGGCCGACCCCCCTTGTGCTTCGGGTAGAGCGAGGTGAAGCCGTCGGCGTTGAAGTTGTGGATCACATC
>NZ_JBPQTX010000719.1:0-338 GCF_051386555.1 Streptomyces sp. URMC 126 | reverse complement strand
CGGTGGCGTCCCGGACGTGGGACAGCAGTACGTCGTGCTCGTCCAGCCAGGGGTCGGCCAGGGTCAGCTCGGTGCCCCGCCCGGTGATGCCGTAGCGGGCGTAGGAACCGGTGCGCACGGCCGTCACACGGGTGGTGACCAGTGAGAGCCCGCTGTCGCCGGGAATGCCGTCCGGGGCGCCCTTGCGGGGGCGTTCGATCGCGACCCAGCTGCCCGCGGTGATCTTCTCGTGCACGGTGTCCAGGGCGAGGACGTTGCGGTGGACGGCCTCGGGGACGGTGGCGATGCCGATCTCCACGCTCGCCGGCCTTCCGCCGGTCCGGTAGGCGACGGTAAGC
>NZ_JBPQTX010000718.1:0-339 GCF_051386555.1 Streptomyces sp. URMC 126 | reverse complement strand
GCGGAGAAGTGCTCGGCGGTCACCGCCTCGGGCGCGGAGACCCGCAGATCCGCGTCCCGGTCGACCGAGGCGAGCACCAGCCACAGCAGCGGCAGCGCGAACCCGGCGGCGAGGACGAGCAGCGCCCCGTCGGCGGCGAGCCGGCGCGAGGCGTGTTTCCGCGGGGCGCGGCGGAGGGGGCGGGACCGCCCGGCGCGAGGACGCATGGACTCACACCTCCGTGCGCAGCAGACGCAGGTACACCAGCGAGAACACCGCTCCGACCAGGAGCAGCAGCAGTGCGATCGCCGTGCCGTAGCCGATGAGCGACTTCAGGAACGCCTGGTCGTACATGAAAAC
>NZ_JBPQTX010000717.1:0-342 GCF_051386555.1 Streptomyces sp. URMC 126 | reverse complement strand
GCCCGGACCTTCTGGAGCGACTCGGGTCCGGTGATGTCGGCGACGGAGCGGTACGAGCCCTCCTCGCCGTACGCGCCGGCGGCCTCCCGCCACCCCTCGGGGGCCACCCCGAACCGCTTGCCCAGCAGCGCCAGGAAGATCCGCGCCTTCTGCTCCCCGAACCCCGGCAGCTCGGTCAGCCGCGTCAGCAGCTCCGCGCCGCTGTCCGCGTCCCGCCATACGGCGCTCGCGTCGCCGTCGTAGTGGTCGACCAGGTACTGGCAGAGCTGTCGCACCCGCTTGGCCATGGAGCCGGGGTAGCGGTGCACGGCGGGCTTCTCGGAGAGCAGCGCGGCGAAGGAC
>NZ_JBPQTX010000716.1:0-343 GCF_051386555.1 Streptomyces sp. URMC 126 | reverse complement strand
CCCGGAGGGCGCTTCGGGGGTGCGGGGGCACCGCCCCCGCAAGAAACGGTGAAAGGGCGGGACAGGGGCAACCCACCGCCGGCGAAGCCGGCGAAGAAACGGCTCACCCGAGCCCCCCACCCACCCGCCGAAAGGCGGACCGAGCACCCAAGCCCACAAACCTGAGCACTCCGATCAGCCCCGTACTTACCGGTCGGTCACTACCGTGCGCCCAACCACCGCACACCACCCGGCAGTTGGGAGCACCCTATGCGCCTACGCACCCTGGCCCTCACCACGGCAGCCGCCCTCGCCGCGACCCTCGGCCTCACCACCCCACCCGCCCAGGCCATCCCCCTCACGC
>NZ_JBPQTX010000715.1:0-345 GCF_051386555.1 Streptomyces sp. URMC 126 | reverse complement strand
AGGCTTAGTGGAGCAATCAATGCAGGCGTCAGTAGCTCGCGACTTTCCTTGAAGTCTGTGGCTAGAACATTGCGCAACATGCTCGAATCGAGGTAGATATGAAAGCTGCGCATGTAATGTGTTGCGAGGGCAGAGGCAACAAAAAGCACCGCAAGTAAAACCTTGGCATTCCAGCGCCACACAACCAAACTCAACAGCAGACTGTGAATTCCCACCAGAAACAGCAGTACGGATGTACCCATGCGTAAGCTGGACTGGACGCCTAAGGCGCTACTCCAAAATAGACCATTGCAGGCTAGTGCAAAGAAAATACTGGTCATCAAGATCAGCCACTCGACGCTGCAT
>NZ_JBPQTX010000714.1:0-349 GCF_051386555.1 Streptomyces sp. URMC 126 | reverse complement strand
CGCCGAGCGCGTGGTGAAGGACCCCAAGGGCATCTCGCGCGAGAACCGCTCCTACCTGGACTGGTTCGACCAGGACCAGGTCAAGATCGAGCAGATGCGGAAGATCGAGGCCTCGCTGCTCACGCAGATGGACGAGCAGGCCCGTACGCTACGGGCCGAGGCCCAGCAGTCGGCCCTCTTCAACGGCATCCTGGTGCTGCTGGTGCTCGGCATCTCGCTGGTCGGCGCGTTCGTCGTGGCCCGCTCCATGATCCGCTCGCTGCGCCGGCTGCAGGACACCGCGCAGGACGTGGCCCACCGACGCCTGCCCGAGCTGGTCAAGCAGCTCTCCGAGGCCGACCCGCAGGAC
>NZ_JBPQTX010000713.1:0-353 GCF_051386555.1 Streptomyces sp. URMC 126 | reverse complement strand
GTGCGCCCTTAAAAACTTGGCCACAGATGCTCGCGTCCACTGTGCAGTTCTCAAACAACGACCAGCCACCCGTCACACACCAGACAAGCTGGCGCTTCACCGGGGCCGGACCGAAGATACAGACCGTAGCCCGTACCCTCAGACACCCAACAGCGTGCCCGACCCGACCAGTTCACGTCTCGCGTTCCACGCCGAAGCAGTACTAGCGAACCCTCACCGATCGTGCCGAATAGTCAACGTTCCACCCATGAGCAACCGTACGAGACATTCGCTCGTAGTCGGCTATGTGCTCCTTAGAAAGGAGGTGATCCAGCCGCACCTTCCGGTACGGCTACCTTGTTACGACTTCGTCC
>NZ_JBPQTX010000712.1:0-354 GCF_051386555.1 Streptomyces sp. URMC 126 | reverse complement strand
ATGCCGGGGCGCGAGCCGTACGGGTAGGCGGTGCCGACCGCCGGGCGGTCGCTCTCGCCCAGCACCCACGGCCCGGTCAGGCGCTCCTCGCTGGCCCGCTGCAGGACGTCGAAGTCGTCGCGGAAGTACTGCACGTCGATGGCGAGGGCGCGTCGCATGAAGTCCAGCAGGGTGCGGGCGACCTCCTCGCGCAGCGCCGGGTCGGCGCCGCGCAGCACCGCGTGGGCGGCCTGCCAGCGCTCGGGCCGGGCGGCGATCCAGTCCAGGTCCTCGTAGTAGATCCGCAGCAGGCCCGTCTGCTCCAGGTTCGGCATGGTGATGCGCCAGCCGCGCTCCAGGTCGCGGTACAGGCGG
>NZ_JBPQTX010000711.1:0-355 GCF_051386555.1 Streptomyces sp. URMC 126 | reverse complement strand
GCATCGACCTGATCATCAACGGCAGCTTCTGGCTGTGCGCGGTGGGCGGCTCGCTGCTGTCCATCGTGATGCTGGACACCGACGTCTTCGCCCTCGACGTCGGCTGGCGGCTGACCTTCGCCCTCGGTGTCGTCTTCGGCCTGGCCATCATGCTGGTGCGCCGCCATGTGCCCGAGAGCCCGCGGTGGCAGTTCATCCACGGCCAGGGTGACGAGGCCGAGAAGCTGGTGAGCGAGGTCGAGGAGGGGATCCGAGCCGAGAAGGGCGCCGAACTGCCGCCGCCCGCCGGTGAGATCACCATCCACACGCGGCGCAGCATCGGCTTCGGGACGATCGCCCGCACGGTCTTCTCCCA
>NZ_JBPQTX010000710.1:0-356 GCF_051386555.1 Streptomyces sp. URMC 126 | reverse complement strand
CCGTGGGGCCGGTCCAGCCGGGGCTGGGGTGCGCGGCGACCCCGATGGGCTTGACGATCACGACGATGTCGTCGTCGTCGTGGACGATCTCCATGCCCTCGACGGGCTCGGCCACGATCCGCACCGGCGCGGCGGCCTGCGGCAGCTCGACCTCGAGCCAGGCCCCGCCGCTCACCCGGTCGGACTTGCCGGCGACACTGCCGTCGAGCAGGACCTTTCCGGCGGCGGCCAGCTCGGCCGCCTTGGTCCGCGAAAAACCGAACATGCGGGCGATGGCGGCGTCGACGCGCTCGCCCTCGAGGCCATCGGGTACGGGCAGCGTGCGGATCTGGGGAAGCGTGCTCACCCGTCGAGTA
>NZ_JBPQTX010000709.1:0-356 GCF_051386555.1 Streptomyces sp. URMC 126 | reverse complement strand
GTCCTGGACCACCGCGTCACCGTCCCGGGCGGCCGCGCGGGCCAGCTCCACGGAACGGAGGAGGTGGTGGTCGGCGGCCAGCCGGTATGCGAACCGCCGCACCGTGGGGTCGTGATGGGCGGACAGGGCGGTGAGCCGCCCGCGGGGTGCCCCGCTCAGGACCTCCTCGAGCAGTTCGGCGCCGAAGGCGCCCCGGTCGCGGCGGCCGATGCGCAGGATCAGCGGTGCGAGGCCGGCGGCGGTGTCCGCGTCCAGCGCCCGGCGCAGCAGCTTACGGGCGCACTCGCGCACCGGTTCGGCCCAGTCGGCGCAGCGGATCACCACCAGAGGCAGCAGACCGGGACACGGCGCCGAGT
>NZ_JBPQTX010000708.1:0-357 GCF_051386555.1 Streptomyces sp. URMC 126 | reverse complement strand
GGTGTCGGGCGCGGAGACCCAGAGCGGTTCCACCATCACCCAGCAGTATGTGAAGAACGCCTATCTGAGCCAGGACCAGACCCTCAGCCGTAAATTCACCGAGATGCTCATCGCGGTGAAGCTGGACAATCGGATGAGCAAGGACGAGATTCTCGAGGGCTATCTCAACACGAGCTGGTTCGGCCGCGGCACCTATGGCATCCAGCGCGCCGCGCAGGCGTACTACGGCAAGGAGGTGTCACAGCTCAACGCGAGCGAGGGCGCCTTTCTCGCCTCCCTGCTGAAGGGCGCCGGGCTCTACGACCCCACGCTGAGCGACGCGAATCGCAAGCGCGCCGTGGAGCGGTGGGAATGGAC
>NZ_JBPQTX010000707.1:0-360 GCF_051386555.1 Streptomyces sp. URMC 126 | reverse complement strand
CAGGTCGGGGCCGAAGGACTCGTAGTGGATGCGGGAGGCGGGGATTCCGCGCTCCAGCAGCCGGGTGCGCACCGAGCGCATGAACGGGACCGGCCCGCACAGGTAGGCGCGGGACCCCTCGGGGATCTCGACGTCCGACAGGTCCACCAGTCCGGTGCGCCCGGCCGGCCACTCGCCCTCGGGACGCTCGTACCAGACGTGGAGGGCGGCGTCGGGCAGCTTGGCGGTGAGCAGTTCCATCTGCTCGCGGAAGGCGTGGGAGGACTCGGTCCGGTCTCCGTGCACCACCGTCACCCGGCGCGGTGAGCCGGTGGCGGCCAGGTGGGCGAGCATGCTGACCATCGGGGTGCAGCCGATGCC
>NZ_JBPQTX010000706.1:0-362 GCF_051386555.1 Streptomyces sp. URMC 126 | reverse complement strand
ACGCTGATCGCATGCGCTTCTCCGTGTCCGAACTCGTCGTCGACTGCCGGGAACCCGCGTCGTTGGTCCGCTTCTGGGCCGCCCTGCTCGGCGGCACACCGGTGGACCGCGAGGCCGACTGGTCGTACGTCGATCCGCCGGGCTTCCGCCGGCTGGCGTTCCAGCGGGTGCCGGAGGCGAAGACGGTGAAGAACCGGCTCCATCTGGACCTGGACGTCGAGGATCTGACGGCCGCGACGGAGCGGGCGGAGGAGCTGGGGGCGATCCGCGTCGGCGCCCGGGTGACCGATGAGCAGGGCACGTTCCAGGTGCTGCTCGACCCGGAGGGCATCGAGTTCTGCCTCCTCGGGTAGGTCCTCGCT
>NZ_JBPQTX010000705.1:0-363 GCF_051386555.1 Streptomyces sp. URMC 126 | reverse complement strand
CGGCAAGGCCCTGTACCTCTCCGGCCTGGACGACTTCGTCGAGATCCGCCGGGACCCCGCGCTGGACCTCACCGGCACCGGCCTCACCCTGGACGCCCTGGTCAGGCCGGCCGAGCCGTGGACGGGTGACTTCACCATGATCAGCAAGGGGGAGCAGTACGTCCTGCGGATGCGGGACCGCGCCACCGTGGAGTTCACCGTCACCAGCGGCGGGCGGCCCCACACGGTCACGGCACCCGTCCCGGACGGCTGGGCCGGCGCCTGGCACCGGGTCACCGGTACGTACGACGGCCGGGCGCTCAGGCTCCACCTGGACGGGCGGGAGCGGGGCGCCACCCCCTTCACCGGCCGCATCGACCACAC
>NZ_JBPQTX010000704.1:0-365 GCF_051386555.1 Streptomyces sp. URMC 126 | reverse complement strand
GCCACCGCGCAGGCGAAGGCCGAGGCCGCCAAGGTCAAGGCCGAGGCCAAGGCCAAGGCCGACGCCAAGGCGAAGGCCGAGGCGAAGGCGAAGGCGGACAAGGAGCGTGCCGAGAAGCAGGCCGCGAACCGCTCCACCGCCCGCAAGCCCATCGAGAAGCCCGCTGCCGCCCCTGCGCCGAAGGTGTACGCGGACGACCTGGAGGGCTGGATTTCCGAGGCCCTGGACATCATGAAGGCCAAGGGCATCCCGGCCTCGTACGAGGGCGTGAAGCGCAACATCATGCGGGAGTCGACCGGTAACCCGCGCGCGATCAACGACTGGGACGTCAACGCCGTCAACGGTGTGCCGTCGAAGGGTCTGCT
>NZ_JBPQTX010000703.1:0-366 GCF_051386555.1 Streptomyces sp. URMC 126 | reverse complement strand
GGCACTCGCCCTGCTGATCGAACACAATCTGCAACCCGAGATCGACATGCAGGTCGCGGTGAAGACCGAGCGGCCGCCTGCGGAGGCCACCGACGACGCCACCATCACCGTCTTCCTCTACCAGGTGACCCCGAACGCCTCCCGGGGCAACGACGACCTGCCCACCCGCGCCCCGGACGGCACCCTGCTCAAGCGCCCGACGGCGGCGCTGGACCTGCACTACCTGATCAGCGCCTACGGCAACGAGGCGGAGCTGGTCGGGCAGCGGCTCATCGGCTGTGTGGTGCGCACCCTGCACGAGTTCCCGGTGCTGCCGGGGGAGCTGATCGAGGAGGCCGCGCAGCGGCCGTACCTGGCGGGCAGCGA
>NZ_JBPQTX010000702.1:0-367 GCF_051386555.1 Streptomyces sp. URMC 126 | reverse complement strand
CTGGAGAATGGCCGCCGTGGTGGCGACGGCGCCGCGGCCCGCGGTGTGGCCCTGGGCCATGACACCGAGGTAGAGGCGGCCGGGGCGGCCGGTGTCGGGAACGGCGAAGAAGCTGTCGCGGGCGTCGAGCCCGGAGGGCGGAAAGAGCTGGACGCCCTGGTGGTGCAGGGCGCGGACCTGCTCGGCGGAGCGCCGGATGGTCGCCGTGGCGGCGTCGATTTTGGGCTGACGGCCGTCCGGGCCGGTGCACAGCTCAAGGATCGCCGCCTCGTAGAGGCCGACGGTGGTGCCCAGCGGTCCGGTGAGCAGGTGCAACTCGTCCTGGATGATCAGGGACGGAGGCGGGTTTCCGGTCCCGGCGCCGAAG
>NZ_JBPQTX010000701.1:0-370 GCF_051386555.1 Streptomyces sp. URMC 126 | reverse complement strand
ACGTCGCTCACCCGCGGCAACCTAACAAGCAGGCTGTATGACGATCGCCGACGCGCGCGGGCCGGCCGGAGCGATGACACCTGTCCGGAGCAACGCGCGGGCCGCCGCCGCGAGCGGACCCCGCGGCGGCCGGGTCACTGCACGTCGAACTCGTTGCCCTCGGGGTCGGTCATCGTCACGTGCCCGCCACCGTGCTCGGTGACCACGCGCAGCACCGCCGCTCCCAGCCCCTCCAGCCGCGCCACCTCGGCGTCGCGCTCCCCGGGGGCGGCGTGGACGTCGATGTGGAGCCGGTTCTTGCCCCGCTTGGGCTCGGGGACGGCGTGGAAGAGGATCCGCCGCCCGAGGCCCATGCCGCGCTCCGCGTCGA
>NZ_JBPQTX010000700.1:0-373 GCF_051386555.1 Streptomyces sp. URMC 126 | reverse complement strand
CACCCCTGGGCCCGCCGCCGCGCCCCGCTCACCCGCGCCGAGCTCGCCGCCACCCCCCTGATCCTGCGCGAGAGCGGCTCCGGCACCCGCCAGGTCCTGGACGCGGCCCTCGCCGCCGAGAACGGCCCGGCCGAGCCGCTGCTGGAACTCGCCTCCACCACGGCCGTCAAGGCGGCGGTCGTCAGCGGCGCCGGCCCGTCCGTCCTCAGCGAACTGGCCGTCGGCGACGAACTCGCCGCCCGCCGCCTCGTCGAGGTCTCCGTCGCCGGCCTGTCCCTGCGCCGCGACCTCCGGGCGGTATGGCCCCTGGGGCAGCGGCCGGTGGGGCCCGCCTGGGATCTGCTGGGGCTGACGCGGGGCGGGGCATGAGGGG
>NZ_JBPQTX010000699.1:0-375 GCF_051386555.1 Streptomyces sp. URMC 126 | reverse complement strand
CCCGGTCAGGACGACCTCCGTCCAGGCGATGGCCAGTCGGGCCAGCGCCGTGCGCGCGGGAGCGAGGCCCGGGGCGGGGGCGAGCGGCTGGGCGCGGTCGCCCCACGTGGAACGGTCCAGCGTCACCAGGACGGGGGTTTCGGCCAGCACCGCGTCGGCCTGGGCGAGCCGGTGCGGCGACACGGGGTCGGCGACGTCGAGGGCCTCACGGATTCCGGCACGCAGCGTGAGGAACGCCCCGTGTTCGTCGGCGCTCAGCCGGAGGGCGGCGTCGGCGAGCCCGCGGTCGGCCAGCCAGCGCGCGCCAGTTCACCGGGGGTGGCCACGTCGTCGTCGCCGCTCTCCAGGTCGACGGTGTTGGTGAAGGCCTCGATC
>NZ_JBPQTX010000698.1:0-380 GCF_051386555.1 Streptomyces sp. URMC 126 | reverse complement strand
CCAGCGCGCCGTCCTTGCTCAGATGCAGATCCAGCTCGATGGCGTCCATGCCCTCGCGGTCGGCGCGCCGGAAGGAGCGCAGGGTGTTCTCCGGCTCGACGCCCATGACGCCGCGGTGTCCGATGGTGAGGAAGGTCAACGCTGTCTCCAATCGGGCCGTGATCAGGGCCGTGATCAGCGGTGTGTCGCTCTGGTCCGACCGCAGTCCTACCGCCGTCGCCCGCCGCGTCGGGTGGGGTCACCCGGGCGTGGGCGAGTCGGCCGCGCCCGGATGGCGGCACGGCGGCACGGCGGGACCGGGCCGTGCCCACTGTGGCGGAATCGGCGCCCCGGCGGGAGAGGGCGACGGCGCGCGTCGACGGCCGGGATGTGCGGCGGAG
>NZ_JBPQTX010000697.1:0-380 GCF_051386555.1 Streptomyces sp. URMC 126 | reverse complement strand
CCGGAGTCCCGCAGTGGTTCGGCGACCACCCGCTGGTGCCCTCCCGGGACCCCTGGGACGCGCTGCTGGAGCTCAACATGTGGCGCCACAACGGCACGGTGCAGGAGAAGAGACTCCTCGACCGGGTGCTGTTCGCCGCCTTCCTGGACGACCTGCGCCATGCCGCCGAGCGCTGGTTCACCGCTCCCTCCTGCCTGGTCCTGCTGGACAACTGCCACACCGAGCAGGGGCACCTCTTCCTCGACCTGCTGACCGGTTCCCGCCGTGATTCCGCGCTGTCCGGCACCCCCTGCGATCCGATGACGGTGGTGTGCAGCTCCAACCGCTGGCCGGAGAACTGGGGTCCGTCCAGCGGCGACCAGTGGTCATGGAGGCTGCGC
>NZ_JBPQTX010000696.1:0-380 GCF_051386555.1 Streptomyces sp. URMC 126 | reverse complement strand
CTCAACAATCGGCCCCGCAAAGTCCTCGGTTGGCGGACACCGGCCGAGGTCTTCGAAGAACAGCTACGATCGCTGCAACAGCCTGGTGTTGCAACGACTGGTTGAACTCACCCAATACACGTCGTTCCGCCTGGCCGAACACCTCGATGCGGCCCGGATCGCAGCCTCGATCGGCTCGGTCGGCGACGCGTACGACAACGCGCTGATGGAGTCGACGATCGGCCTGTTCAAGACCGAGGTCATCAAACCGATGCGGCCCTGGAAGACGCTCTCGCACGTCGAACTCGCCACCGCCGAGTGGGTCGACTGGTACAACCACCGCCGGCTCCACGGTGAGATAGGGCACATCCCGCCCGCCGAATACGAAGCCAACTACTACC
>NZ_JBPQTX010000695.1:0-383 GCF_051386555.1 Streptomyces sp. URMC 126 | reverse complement strand
AGCAGATCGTCCGGCTGCAGCCGCTCCTCGGCCTGTCCATAGGTGGCGCCCGAGGTGGCGCCCAGCAGCACGCCCTCCGGGGGAGCCAGCGAGCGCCCCGTCCCGTCGCGGAACAGCAGCGGGGCGGGGTGGCCCGCCTGGGCCCAGCGCAGGGTGCGGGTGCTCGGGTCGTAGCGGCAGCAGATGGCGCTGCCCAGCGCGGGTTGGGTGGAGGCGTCGAGCAGCTGATTGAGCCAGCCCATCAGATCGCCGGGCTGCACTCCGGCGATCGCCATGCCCCGGAGCGCGCCGAGCAGCATGGCCATGCCGGAGGTGGCCGTCACGCCATGGCCGGTGAGGTCGCCGGCGCTGAGCAGCGTCTGGCCGTCGGGGAGGTGCAGGGC
>NZ_JBPQTX010000694.1:0-384 GCF_051386555.1 Streptomyces sp. URMC 126 | reverse complement strand
ATCCTCAACGCCACCACACCGTTGATGGCGGTAGCCGTCGGCTCACTGGTTTTTGGGGAGCGCGTCACTGGCGCGAAGATCCTGGGCGTCTTGCTGGGAGTCGCGGGCGTGGCGGTGCTCACCGGTGCCGCTCCATTGAGCGCCCCTGTTCAGGCGGCAGGGGGCATAACCGCATGTCTGCTGGCCACAGCTTGCTATGCGCTTGCGGGCTTCCTCACTACACGTTGGATTGCGCAACGGGGCGGACTGGACAGTCGCCTGGTCGCCCTGGGGAGTCAGGCCGGCGCGATGTTGCTGCTTTTACCCTTCGCCGCCTGGCAACTCGCGCAGGAGCCGATTGCGCTACAACGGGTACCGGCCGGCGTGTGGTGGTCACTTCTTGCG
>NZ_JBPQTX010000693.1:0-386 GCF_051386555.1 Streptomyces sp. URMC 126 | reverse complement strand
GCCCCGGGGCCCCGGCCCCCGCCTCCGGGCCGCGGGGCACCGACCGCGGCCCCGGCCGGCGCCCCGGCTCCGGCACGCACGGCGCCCCGGCCGGGTACGGGACGGACGGTCCCGGAGCGGCCGGTACCGCGACGCCTGGTCCCGGAGCGGCCGGTTCCGGAGCGGCCGACGGTCTGCCGCGCCGCCCCCGGCCCCCCGTCCTGGTCTCCGACCACGGCCGCCCGGTGGGCGACCCACCGGACCGCCCCGCCCGCCGGGACCACCGGGACCCCCTGGAGCAGCGGGACCGTTCGGAGCAGCGGGACCACCCCGACCGGCGGGATCACCCCGATCGGCCGGCTCACGCGGACGACCCCGACCGCCCCCGCGTCCCCGACCTCCTGGAC
>NZ_JBPQTX010000692.1:0-387 GCF_051386555.1 Streptomyces sp. URMC 126 | reverse complement strand
CGGGGGCGTCGTCCTCGTCGCTGATCGCCTTCCAGGCCTTCTTGAAGGCAATGCTCGCGATCAGGCCGCCCACGGTGCCGAGCGCGAACCCCACCGGCCTGTACACCAGCTTCTGCTTCCTCTTCTTCATGACCTGGCTCTCCTACCGGATCTGCGGGACTGCTCCGGGACGCCCCGCAGGGAGGCGTTCCGGAGTCTTCCCCCGGATTCCCCGCACACGCCCCGCCACACGGCGTACCCGCCGGTCAGCGGGTCACCACGTGCCGCTCGTCCGGGACGCAGTGGGTCATCGTCAGGCCCTCGACGTCCCGCGGCGGGTTCTTGCCGAGGTTCGCCAGGCGCTCGCGGTACTCGTCGGTGAGCTGCTGGTTCGGCAGCGGCTCCAGG
>NZ_JBPQTX010000691.1:0-389 GCF_051386555.1 Streptomyces sp. URMC 126 | reverse complement strand
GCTTCCCCAGCACCCTGGACGTCGACCGCTACAAGGGCCAGGACGGCAAGGACCAGGACACGGTCATCGGTCTGCGCGAGCTGAACATCAACGGCATTCCCGAGCGCAACTGGATCAACGACCACTTCAAGTACACCCACGGTTTCGGCGTCGTGGCGGCCAAGGGCACCACGACCCAGAGCGGCGGTGCCCCGGAGTTCACCGAGTCCGAACTGCCGGCCAAGGGCAGCCTCAGCCCCTACGAGCAGCGGGTGTACTACGGCGAGAAGACCACGCAGTACTCCATCGTGGGCGGTCCGCAGAAGGAGCTGGACTACTCCGACGACAGTGGCGAGAAGCCGTACAGCTACACCGGCAAGAGCGGGGTGAGCCTCTCCAGCCCCGTCAAC
>NZ_JBPQTX010000690.1:0-390 GCF_051386555.1 Streptomyces sp. URMC 126 | reverse complement strand
GCCCGGCGTCTTGCGCGTGGTGACGTTCATCCGGTTCCACGTGTTGACCGTTAAGATCAGCGCGATGAGCTGGGCCAGCTCCTTCTCCTCGAAGTGCTGGGCGGCTTCGTCGTACACCCGGTCCGGCACGCCGCCGGGCAGTCGGGTGACGGCCTCCGTGAGCGCCAGCGCGGCCCGCTCCTTCGCGGTGTAGAGACTGGACTCCTCCCAGGCGCTGAGCTGGTGGAGCCGGTCCTCGCTCTCGCCCGCCCTGCGCGCGTCCCCGACGTGGTAGTCGATGCAGTACGCGCACCGGTTGATCTGGGAGGCCCGGATCTGCACCAGTTCCAGCAGGACCGGGTTTAGTCCCTCCCGGGCAGCGGCGTCGAGCGCCAGCACGGCCTTGTAGAC
>NZ_JBPQTX010000689.1:0-390 GCF_051386555.1 Streptomyces sp. URMC 126 | reverse complement strand
GGCGACCCCCTGGCCCCGCACCGACGCCCCCCGCCGGGCCGGCGTCAGCTCCTTCAGCGTCGGCGGCACCAACGCGCACGTCGTCCTGGAGGAGCCGCCCCCGGCCCCCGAGCCGGCGGACACCGCCACGGGCCCCGAGCTCCTGGTGCTCTCCGCCCGGACACCCACCGCCCTCCAGCGCTCCGCCGAGGCCCTGGCGGAGGCCCTGCGCGCCGACGACGCCCCCGCCCTCGCGGACGCCGCCCACACCCTGCGCGCCGGCCGCCGGGCCTTCCCCCACCGCATGGCCGTCGTCTGCCGCGACCGGAACGAGGCGGCGGCCGCCCTCGACGGCACCGGCATCACCCCCGTCACCGTCGGCCACGCCGACCCCTCCGCACCCGCCCCCGC
>NZ_JBPQTX010000688.1:0-390 GCF_051386555.1 Streptomyces sp. URMC 126 | reverse complement strand
ACCCACTGCGACCCCTGACCCGCGAACGCGAACACCACCCGCGCACCCGGCCGAGCCACCCCCGACACCACCGAACCGGCAGGCACATCAGCCGCCAAGCTCTCCAGACCGGCGACCAGCTCTCCCCGGTCACCACCCACCACCACAGCCCGGTGCTCGAATACCGAGCGCGTCGCCGCCAGCGACCACGCCACGTCCGCCGGCTCCAGCTCCGGACGCGCGCTCACCCACTCGCGCAAACGTTCCGCCTGCGCCGCCAGCCCCGCCGCCGACCGGCCCGAAACCAGCCACGCCCCGGCGGCGCCACCCGGTTCGATCACCGCGGGGACGAGGCCGGAGGCAGGGGAGCGGTCGCCGAGGGGGACGGAGGCCTGTTTCTTATACACATCT
>NZ_JBPQTX010000687.1:0-392 GCF_051386555.1 Streptomyces sp. URMC 126 | reverse complement strand
CTCTTCATCGACGAGGGCTTCGGCAGCCTGGACGAGCAGGCCCTCGACGAGGTGCTGGACGTGCTCGACTCGCTGCGCGAGCGGGACCGCACGGTCGGCATCGTCAGCCATGTCGCCGATCTGCGCCAGCGGGTGCCGGTGCGGCTGGAGATCGTCAAGGACCGTGCGGGCTCGACGGTCCGCCACCACCGGCACGGAGGGCTGCTCTAGCCGACGGAGTCCGGCGTCGGCGGCGCTTCCGGCGGGGCCGCTCCGGAAGCGGTGACGTACTGCGCCACTCCATGGCCGAACGACCAGTCGGCCGACGCGTTCTCGATCAGCGATACGAGGACGTTGCGGGGCTCGGTGTCCGCGTACTCCTCGGCGAGTTCGGCGATGCGCCGGTACAGCGC
>NZ_JBPQTX010000686.1:0-394 GCF_051386555.1 Streptomyces sp. URMC 126 | reverse complement strand
GTAGTCGTCGACGACCTTCTTCGCCTCGGCCTGCTTGCCGAGCGCCTCCGCGTGGAGCTGGAAGTTATCCTTCCAGGGCGCGCCGGTGCTCTCGGTCATCACCGTGGGGGCGATGCCCTTGAGCGCCGCGTACTTGTCGCCGTGCCGCACTTTGCTGGTGAGGATCAGGTCCGGCTTGAGCGCGGCGATGGCCTCCATGTTCGGCGTGCTCATGGCGCCGACGTCCTTGATGCCCTCGGTCTTCTCCTTGGGCAGGTAGGAGGGGAAGCCGGTGGAGACGTCGGAGTGGGCCGCGCCGACCGGCTTCACGCCGAGGGTGAGCGCGGAGTCGAGCTCGGCGGTGTCCAGGACCACGACGCGCTGCGGCGCGTTCTTGACCTGCACGTCACCCATG
>NZ_JBPQTX010000685.1:0-395 GCF_051386555.1 Streptomyces sp. URMC 126 | reverse complement strand
GTCTTGTTGGACGCCACCTTGGTCATGCTGCTGAGGTTGATGGTGCCGTTGACCTGGACGACCTTCGAACCGCTGCTCTGCACTTCCTGGACGAACTGGCTCGCGTTCGTCACGGTGACGGTGGGTCCGCCCGCGCCGCCGGTGCGGTCACCACCGGGAGGACGCGGCTGTCACACGCCACCGTAGCCCGGTGCACGGCCGGTGACGAGACCCTCTCCGCGCGCTCTGCCCCCGCCCGCCTCCCGGTTCGCCTCCCGGCCGGGTGTTCTCCGCGTCGCCGGGCGCCCGGTGTCGCAACTCACCCCGGCAGTCCGTGCGGGGCTCGCTACCATCGAGTCACCGAATACCGGAATCCGCCCTTCCGAAATGCGGGACCAAGGTGTCTGCTGATCTCC
>NZ_JBPQTX010000684.1:0-404 GCF_051386555.1 Streptomyces sp. URMC 126 | reverse complement strand
GGCCATCCCCCCGACCACCCAACCGTCCCGCTCGGCCACGGCCGTCTTGTGCACCGTGTCCGTCGTCTTGATCGCGACGGCGGCCTTCTCACCGCCGTCCGGGGAGAGCTCGGCGGCGGCCTTGTCGACACCGGAGAGCAGCTTGTCCATGGGCAGCCGGAGACCGATGAGACCGGTGGAAGCCACCGCCACGTCATCGGCCGGGCAGCCCAGCGCCCGGCCCACGTGCTCGGCGGTGGTCCGCGTGTCCTGGAAGCCTTCGGGGCCGGTGCAGGCGTTGGCGCCACCGGAGTTCAGGACGACCGCCGCCACCTCACCGGACTTCAACACCCGCTGCGACCACAGCACCGGAGCAGCCTTGACCCGATTGGAGGTGAACACCCCCGCCGCCGCCCGCGAGGGCC
>NZ_JBPQTX010000683.1:0-406 GCF_051386555.1 Streptomyces sp. URMC 126 | reverse complement strand
ACCGGGAGGAGCTGGACGAGATCGCCGCGCTCGCCCGGCCCCTGATGCCGCCGAAGGCGCAGCCGGCCCCGCTCGACCGGCCGCACCCGCGCCGTCGGCACCTGCCGGCCGTGCAGAGGGCCTTCGGCTACGACTCCTTGAGCTCCTGCAGCCGGGCCGCGTAGACCGCGGCGATCCGGTCCGCCTCCCGCGGATCGGCCGTCGCCAGCTGCGCTCGGTCAGCCAGCGCGGCCTCCCGGCCGGCCTTGAGCTCCTCGATGCGCTCCTCGTCGGGCACCGGCGCGCGGCGAGCGGCGAGCAGCTGGGTGTTGTACCAGTTCACCACCTCCTGGATGAGGTCTTCGGCGGCCTGCTCACCACCGCCGTCCAGGCCGGAGAAGTCGTTGTTGGGGATGTCGGACACGAC
>NZ_JBPQTX010000682.1:0-408 GCF_051386555.1 Streptomyces sp. URMC 126 | reverse complement strand
GTCGGGGTCGGTGCCGACCACCCGCGGCAGGGAGAGCAGCTTCAGGGCGTCGTCGAGGGTGACGGTGTCCAGGGACATCGACTTCAGCAGCGAGGCCGTGCGCGGCTTGACGGCGTTCTTGCCGGTCTTCGGCGTGCCCTCGGGCAGCACCTCGGTGACGTACGGCCCGTAGCGGCCGTCCCTGGCCACGATGGGGCGGCCCGTCTCCGGGTCGGTGCCCAGCTCGAACTCGCCACTGGGCTTGGCCAGCAGCTCCCGGGCGTACTCCACCGTCAGCTCGTCCGGCGGCAGGTCGGCGGGTACGTCGGCACGGCGGCCGGATTCGCCCTCGGCGGCCGGCGGCTCCTCGACGTAGGGGCCGTAGCGGCCCACCCGCAGCACGATGCCCTCGCCGACGGGGAAGGAGGA
>NZ_JBPQTX010000681.1:0-422 GCF_051386555.1 Streptomyces sp. URMC 126 | reverse complement strand
AGGAACGCGTCGGGGCGCTCCCGCAGCTCCTCGGCGAGGGTACTCGGCCCTCCGCCGGCCGGCTGGTCTGTCGGATGGTCGGCCGGTACGTCTACGTCGGGCGTCGCGTCTTCCGTGCCGGCTGCGGTCGGGGGCTCTGCGGTGGTGCGGCGGTGACTGCTGCCGGGGCGTCCACGGTTGTGGCGGCCGGGCCTTCGCCGGTGTCCGCCGCCAAGGCCCCATCCTGGGCGCGGTCGCGTTCGCCCGGCGCATGCCGTCGGCGTTGCCGTGCGGCGCGCCCCTGCGCCGCTCGCGCGCCTCTCCCGCCCTTTGTCGAGTGCCCTCCCCGATCCGCCCGCCCGCCGCCGGGCGACGGGATGGCGGCATCGTCCCTCCGACCGCTCAGACGTCCGCCGCCACAGCGCCCGGCGGCTCCCCCGTCG
>NZ_JBPQTX010000680.1:0-427 GCF_051386555.1 Streptomyces sp. URMC 126 | reverse complement strand
AACAGCACCAGCACCACCTGGGCGGCCGTGGCCAGGGCCCACCACCGGGGGCGTACCAGCCGGGGCGCGCCGCCACCACGTACTGCCCCCGCAGCTCCCGGTAGCGCAGCAACTCGGCCGCCACCGGCTCCAGCACCCGCTCCCGGCCACAGGCCGCCGCCGCGTTCCGCAGCCGGCGTTCCGTCTCCAGTCCGTACCCGCGAGCCGGCCCCCGGGCGGCCATCCGGCAGCCCCAGGACAGCAGCGGCGCCCCCGCCACGCACCCCACGGTGAGCCCGCCGGGCACCCACCACGGCACGTCCGCGCCCCCGCACAGCGCCGTCAGCAGCCACACCAGTCCGCCCAGCTGCAACAGCACCAGCACCACCTGGGCGGCCGTGGCCAGGGCCCACCACCGGGGGCGTACCAGCCGGGGCGCGCCGCCACC
>NZ_JBPQTX010000679.1:0-429 GCF_051386555.1 Streptomyces sp. URMC 126 | reverse complement strand
CGGTACGAACGTCCGCCCCGCCGTCAGTGGCCCGGCCGCCGGTGTCCCCCGCCACGCCGGGGCGGACGTTCGTACCGCCCTCGGGAACGCGCCCGACGCATGCACCACCGGCCACCGCCGCTCCGCCGCACACAGGCTCCCCTTCCGCGTCCCCTCCGACCACTCCGGCCCGCTCCGTCCCCCAAGACCGCCCACCCGGCTCCGGGACGGCCGGCCCGCCCGGCGCGTCTCCGGCTCAGCTGCCCCCGCCGCCCGGCTCCGCGAACCCGCCCACCGCGGAGCCGGTGAACGACGCCGTCGCGATCGTGACGGGCGTCTCGGGGCTGGTGTCGGCCGTGGCCGGCCTGATCACCGCGCTGGTCGGCCTGAGCACGCTCCGCGCGGCCCGCAACGGCACCCCGGACAACCGCCCCGACGACGACCCCGACC
>NZ_JBPQTX010000678.1:0-430 GCF_051386555.1 Streptomyces sp. URMC 126 | reverse complement strand
CCACTCCCCCCACTCCTCAGTCCTCCCGCGCCACGCCCGCCGTGCCGCCCACCGCCCATGGCCAGTCGACCGCGTTCGGTACGAGCACCGGCACCTTCAGCTTGACCGTCGCCTTGTAGACGTCGCCCTCCCGGCCGCAGTCGATGGAGCCGGTCCGCCACTCCCCCGGCAGGTCGGCCCGGGCGGCCGCCGCGCAGTCGCGGCCCACCGCTCCGGCGCGGGCCGCGCGGTCCGCGGCGTGGCCCGCGAGGGAGTAGGTGTAGCCGACCAGGACGCACTGCCAGACGACCGCGAGGGCGACGAGGATCATGGGAAAGATCCCGGCGAACTCCACGGCCACCTGCCCCCGGTCCCCGCCCCACCTGCGGAACCGGCGAAACGGCGAGGCCGACGGCGCCGGAACGGGGGTGAGCCTGTCTCTTATACACAA
>NZ_JBPQTX010000677.1:0-442 GCF_051386555.1 Streptomyces sp. URMC 126 | reverse complement strand
GGGTGGCGCCGGGCGTTCGGTGGGCCTGGCCAAGGGCGCCGTGCCGGCCGCCTACCGGGCGCTGGTGCAGAAGTGGGGCAATCACTGCCCCGCCATCACGCCGGCCCTGCTGGCGGCGCAGCTCTACCAGGAGAGCGGCTGGAACCCGCGCGCCCGCAGCCCCGCCAACGCCCTGGGCATAGCGCAGTTCATCCCCGGCACCTGGGCCACGCACGGCCTCGACGGCGATGGGGACGGCGACCGGGACGTGTTCGACCCCCAGGACGCCATTCCGTCGGCCGCCTCCTACGACTGCACTCAGGCCAGGTACGTCAAGGACGTGCCGGGCGATCCCACGGCGAACATGCTCGCGGCCTACAACGCGGGCGCGTACGCGGTGATCAAGTACGGCGGGGTGCCGCCGTATCGCGAGACGCGGAACTATGTGAAGACCATCACCACC
>NZ_JBPQTX010000676.1:0-443 GCF_051386555.1 Streptomyces sp. URMC 126 | reverse complement strand
GGGGTAACGGGGAGTGCCTGGACAGGGAGGTACGGGGGGTACGGCAGGGGTGCGGGAGGTCCGTTTCAGGTGGTCGCTCGGCGGTCGGGCGGTGGTGCCGGGCGGATACCTGGCGGAGCGGTGGCGATGCCGGATGGCGTCCGAGTGGGGGATCGCGTGTCGGGGCGCCTCCCGACGAGCCGCGCCACGCCCGCCTCGTCGCCGGGACGAGGCGGCAGGGCGAACGCGCGGCAGGACGTACGAGCGGCCGCGGACCGTTGACGCGCTCCGCCCGTCGCCAGGCATCGGTCCTCAGTCCCAACCGTCGACGGTCAACCGGTCAACCGCCGCTCACGCCGCCGACCGCACACGTCGCAGCGGACTCGACACAGCAGGCGCGTCACAGGAGCGCCTCCACCCGCCGACCACCCCGTTGCCGCCGGCCACGTCGTGCTGTTCCAGCA
>NZ_JBPQTX010000675.1:0-443 GCF_051386555.1 Streptomyces sp. URMC 126 | reverse complement strand
CCGTCGTGCGGGGTGGGAGGGGTCAACTGACTCGAGGGGCAGGAGGAATGGCCCCGCTCCGGGCCGAAGCACTCGACGGCCTCTCTCGCCCCCCTGTCAACGGGGCAGTCACCTGCGCAGATTGACGACCCTCATCCCGTCCACCCGCTCCCCGGCCACACGAGCGCATGCCGCCGCGACCAGCCGTCGGATCGCCGCCGGATCGCAGAGGTCCTCCTCGCCCCGCGGCGGACACAGCAGCCAGTGCGTCCCGGGTGGGTCCGCCCGGTGCGGAGCGGGCACGCCCAGGTAGTGGTCGGCGGCCAGCACGCGCACGCCGGGCACGTCCCACTGCCCGGCCGTGCCGGGCGGCACCAGGGCGTAGAACCACCGGCCCGAAGGGTCGGCGATCACCGCGCCCTCGATCCCGGCCGCCCTGAACGCCCCCTCGATCGCCTCCCGCC
>NZ_JBPQTX010000674.1:0-459 GCF_051386555.1 Streptomyces sp. URMC 126 | reverse complement strand
GGGCGAGTGAGGGGCCGGGGGCGGCGGTGGACGGGGCGCGCACAGGACCCGGTCCGGAGCAGCGTGCGGGCACCGGCCCCGCACCGGGGGCCGAGCCCGCTCCCGTTCCCGAGGCTGTGGCAGAGCCCGGCCGTACGCCGCGAGCCGCATCCGCCGGTGCGTCGGGCGCGGAATCCGGCTCCACCGCGTAGCGCCCGGCCGACATGGTGTGAGCCGGAGGGGCGCCGGACGTGAGCCCGCCCATGAGACCCGCGTCACCTACGACACCGGGCCGTACCCGGCCGTCGCGCCGCCGCCCAGCGCTACCCGGGGCCGCCCCCTCCCGCGCGGTCCGGATCTCTGAAAGAGGGCCGTAGATCCGGTCTTTGCCAGGGGATTTCACCGCCGCTAAGAATGGTGGGACCGCACGGCGCCGTCCGATCGAGAACGGCGCTTTTCTCTGCGCCGGCCAGGCCTGTG
>NZ_JBPQTX010000673.1:0-469 GCF_051386555.1 Streptomyces sp. URMC 126 | reverse complement strand
GGGTGGGGGTGTGGGTGTGGGACTGGGTGAAGTTTTCGACCCGGACGCCGGTTCGGACGGCGTCCGGGCCGATCCGGTCTCTCACCGTTCTCAGCAGCATCATCTGTAAGTCGCCACGGTGGACGGAGTACTGCGGCCAGCGGTAACCGGCGGCCGTGCCCCTCGGTTCGCTGTAGAGCGTGGTGCCGTGGCGGTCGGCGAAGACGTGGGCGACCGCGGGGACGCCGAGGGCGGCCAGTTCGTCGGCCAGGCCGAGTTCGTGCAGTTCCCGGACGGCGGCGGGCTGCAGATTGATGCCGACGCCGAGCGGGGCGATCTCGCGCGAGGCTTCCAGCACGAGCGGCCGGATGCCCACGGCGTGCAGGCTGAGGGCGGCGGTGAGCCCGCCTATGCCGGCGCCGGCTATCAGGACGTCGGCAGGGTGCGGTGTGGTCATGTCTCCTCATCGGCGGGAGAGGTGGGGTGGGAG
>NZ_JBPQTX010000672.1:0-483 GCF_051386555.1 Streptomyces sp. URMC 126 | reverse complement strand
GACCGGGGGCGGTGGCGGGGGCGGGAGCGGGCGCCTCACCGCCGCGCGCGGCGGCCGACGTGTCTCCGCCCGGCGCACGGCCGGGTGCGGCGGTCAGTGCGCCGCCGTCGGGTGTACGCCCCGGGGCGGCGCCCGCCTTGTCGTCGTCGGTCCTACGGCTCCGGCCTGTCGCGCCGTCCCGGTCCGTCGTCGGGTGTTCGGTCATCGCTTCTCCCCCTGCTCGTCGCTCGGTAGCGGTGTCGTGCGCGGCGCCGACGGGTGTGCGAGCATGGCCGGTCGCCGTCTGACGGCCCGTCCGCCGTCGCCCGGCATAGCGCGTGCCAGGCGTACGCGGAGTGGCACCGCCGGCCATACGGCTCGGGCCCGGTTGCCTGGCTCACGAGCCCGTCACCAGCCCCCTCCATCGCCCCGGGACGCCACCTGCCGGACGTACCCGGCGCAGCGGCATCGCCGCTCATACGACCTCCGGTCATTCGTCGACTC
>NZ_JBPQTX010000671.1:0-490 GCF_051386555.1 Streptomyces sp. URMC 126 | reverse complement strand
GGTGAGGCGGTGGCGGCGCCCGCGCCGCCACCGCCTCACCCGGCCCCGGCCCGTCGGAGCCGCCCTCTCAGCCGGTCCCGGCCCGCCGGAGGCGTCCCGGGCCGCCGACCGGCACCATGGCGGAGCCCGGGGCCAGACGTACCTGCGTCTGCCAGGGGTCGGCCGGCTCCCGGTCGGGGTCGGTGGCGACCGTGAAGGTCAGGGAACGCCCGGGGAGCAGCACACCGCCCGTCCGGCCGAGACGCAGCCAGGCGGCGCCGGGCGTGGCCGCCCAGTGCACCTCGCCTCCGACGGCCGTGACCGTGACGAGCGTGTCCGGGCCGCTCGGCTGGGCGGCCACGGTCAGCCGTCCGAACTCCGCCCAGGGGTCGGGCGAGGAGGGCGGGACGTCAGGGGCGCGAGAAGCCGGTGAGAAGGCGCTGGGCCGGGCCGGACGGGCGATGGCCGAAGGCGGCTCGGGCGGTGTGGTGGCGGATCGTGGTGGGGGCTG
>NZ_JBPQTX010000670.1:0-497 GCF_051386555.1 Streptomyces sp. URMC 126 | reverse complement strand
CGCCTGGGGCGCTCGCCGGGTGGTGAAGAGGGTGTGCGCTCCTTCTTGACGCTCCTGCGCAGTTCTGAAGAAGCGGCCCGAGGGATCGCCCTGGACCACTATCACCACGCTGCTTCACGGGAGAGATACGGGTCTCCGAATCCTTTCTCCGGATTTCGTTCCGAAGTGCTGGAGGCGGCGCGGAATATACTGCGCACTCCCGCTCGTCCGGCCCGTGAATCCGGCGGTGACTTCGACGGGGCAGAGCATGCGAGTGCGCTTGTCGCCCTGGCGAACGAGGCAACCGAGCAGGATTCCGATCTGGTGGTCGGTGCTCTGCGGAAAGCGTCGAGCTTTGACACCGTATCGGCGGCACTCCAGGCGGCGGGGCGAATCATGCGGTGGTCGGACCCGCCTCCCGGTGACCTGGTTTCATCCCTTCTGCTGATTGTTCACGACGAAGATCTTGATCTGGACGAGCGCCTGGAGGCCCTGCAGGCCCTTGCGAGGGGGAAGAC
>NZ_JBPQTX010000669.1:0-503 GCF_051386555.1 Streptomyces sp. URMC 126 | reverse complement strand
CCTTTGATCGGGGAGTTCTGGCCAACGTGGTCGCAAGAGCCGGTGAGGACCGTCAGCGGGCGCTGGCCGAGTTCCCTCGGGAGGAGTGGCTCACCCTCCCGGTGGAGCGGTACGCACTCGGCGCACAGCGGTACGGGGACAGTCCCCGCCCGTTATGCTGGCTCATGGAGTACGGCACCGAAGCGCTCGGCAGTATTCGGGGAGGGAGCGCCGCCAAGCACATCGTCTACCGTCACCGCAGCGGCGAGTGGCGACTCCCGGCTCCGCTGCGCAAGCTCGATCACCAAGAGGCGTGGAACAAGGTCCGCCAGGAATTCGTAGAAGCCTTCAACGCCGTCGAGAACGGCGATTTCAACCGGATCAACGATCTGGGCACACTGGTGTACGGGCAGGCGCTCGTCACCAAAACACTGGCGCTCTACTTCCCCGACGAGTTCCTGCCGATCTTCTCCGCCGCCCACGTACGGCACTTCAGCGAGCTCCTCGGCGGCAAGCCCTACCAA
>NZ_JBPQTX010000668.1:0-505 GCF_051386555.1 Streptomyces sp. URMC 126 | reverse complement strand
GGACGCCATTCAGGCGGAGGTGGCCGCCGGGGAGGTGGACGTGCTGTTGGTGAGCCCCGAGCGGCTCAACAACCCCGACTTCCGCGACCAGGTGCTGCCCAAGCTGGCCGCGACCACGGGCCTGCTGGTGGTCGACGAGGCCCACTGCATCTCCGACTGGGGCCATGACTTCCGCCCGGACTACCGTCGGCTGCGCACCATGCTGACGGAACTGCCGCCCGGGGTCCCCGTGCTCGCCACCACCGCGACGGCCAACGCGCGGGTCACCTCCGATGTCGCCGACCAGTTGGGCACCGGCGACGGGGCCGCCGAGACCCTGGTGCTGCGAGGGCCGCTGGACCGGGAGAGCCTGAGCCTGGGCGTTCTGCGGCTTCCGGACGCCGCCCACCGCCTGGCCTGGCTCGCCGACCACCTCCATGAACTCCCGGGTTCCGGGATCATCTACACCCTCACGGTGGCCGCCGCGGAAGAGGTGACCGCCTTCCTCCGGCAGTGCGGCCACACC
>NZ_JBPQTX010000667.1:0-518 GCF_051386555.1 Streptomyces sp. URMC 126 | reverse complement strand
GAGTAGCGCGCCCAAGACCCGAAGCGGAGTGATCTAGCCATGGGCAGGTTGAAGCGGAGGTAAGACTTCGTGGAGGACCGAACCCACCAGGGTTGAAAACCTGGGGGATGACCTGTGGTTAGGGGTGAAAGGCCAATCAAACTCCGTGATAGCTGGTTCTCCCCGAAATGCATTTAGGTGCAGCGTCGTGTGTTTCTTGCCGGAGGTAGAGCACTGGATAGGCGATGGGCCCTACCGGGTTACTGACCTTAGCCAAACTCCGAATGCCGGTAAGTGAGAGCGCGGCAGTGAGACTGTGGGGGATAA
The DNA here is from genome assembly GCF_051386555.1 of Streptomyces sp. URMC 126. Taxonomy (NCBI): domain Bacteria; kingdom Bacillati; phylum Actinomycetota; class Actinomycetes; order Kitasatosporales; family Streptomycetaceae; genus Streptomyces; species Streptomyces sp. URMC 126. Next base: position 212 of record NZ_JBPQTX010000667.1, on the reverse strand, counting down.
GCTCCATGGTCGAGAGGGAAACAGCCCAGAGCATCGACTAAGGCCCCTAAGCGTACGCTAAGTGGGAAAGGATGTGGAGTCGCAGAGACAACCAGGAGGTTGGCTTAGAAGCAGCCACCCTTGAAAGAGTGCGTAATAGCTCACTGGTCAAGTGATTCCGCGCCGACAATGTAGCGGGGCTCAAGCGTACCGCCGAAGTCGTGTCATTGCAG
>NZ_JBPQTX010000666.1:0-550 GCF_051386555.1 Streptomyces sp. URMC 126 | reverse complement strand
CTTCGCCTCCACCGCCTTCCGGCCCATCCGCCGGATCGCGTCCGCGAAGGGGCGGGGCAAGGGATCGTGGCAGGGACACACTTCCGTACCGTCTCCCCCTCTTTCGCGAACGTCCCTCCCGCGTCAGCCTGGTTCGACACGGCGAAGGTCCCTGTCCGATCCCGGCCCCGCGTCCGGCCGTATGACGAAGTTCGGGATGGTTCGTCCCGTGCGTCGCGGCGGGGCGCCGGGGCATCGCGGGTGAGGGCTCGGGGGGACGGGGGAACGGCGCCGCTCGCACGCCGGCGTTCGCGGCCTCCTTTCCCCGGGCGAAATCTCCACGCACCGGTCCGTTCGCGGCGTGCCAGGGGAGCGGCACGCCACGGCGCGGTACGTCACACGCGGTACGCCACGGCGAGGGATGCCGCGTTACGAGGGCGCTGGACCGTCCGCCGTGCCGCCCCACCACGTCCGTCACTTCACGTCACGTCACGGCACATCAGGTCATGCCGTCCACGAAGAGGAGAAGGGAAACACCCGTGCCCGAAACCCCGGCCCCACCCCCCACGGA
>NZ_JBPQTX010000665.1:0-591 GCF_051386555.1 Streptomyces sp. URMC 126 | reverse complement strand
CCCCCGCCACCCCGCCGTCGACGAAGCCCTGCTCGCCGACCTCTCCTCGGCCGCCCACACCGCCCTGCGCGCCCGCGCCGCCCGCGCGCTGCACGCCCAGGGCGCCCCCGCCGTAGCGGTCGCCGCGCACCTGCTGGCCGGTGGCCCGCTCGGCGAGAGCTGGGAGGCGCCGCTGCTCCGCGCCGCGGCGGAGGAGCACCTGGCGGCCGGCGACACCGACCTGGCCGCCCGCCACCTGCGCTGCGCCGTGCTGCGCGCGGACGACTCGCCGCAGGGCGTCGCGGACCGGCTGGCCGTCGTGGGCGTCGCCTGGCGGCTCGATCCACAGGGCGTCGTCACCCAGCTCCGGGCGCTCATCGGCCACGCCCGTACCGGCCTGCTGCCACCTCGCGCGACCCTCCACCTGATCCAGGCCCTGCTGTGGCACGGCCGGGAGGACGAGGCGGTCACGGCCGCCGAGGTGCTGCCGGCCGAGGACGACGATTCGCGGTACGCCACGGAGCTGGCCGTGACCCGGCTGCGGCTGGCCGTCACCTACCCCGGCGCGCTCCCCTGGCTGCCCGCCGTCCTCCGCCCCGCAGCCCCCGAAGC
>NZ_JBPQTX010000664.1:0-601 GCF_051386555.1 Streptomyces sp. URMC 126 | reverse complement strand
CGGCGGGGTCGGGGGTGCCGGAGGCATCGCCGGAGGGGCCGTGGGGGCGGGGTGCGTCGGCCTGCGGTCGCATCAGGGTCTCCCTCCCGCCCCGACGCGCGTCATGATCGCGCAGAGGGCGTGGTCGTCGAAGACGTGCGCGGTGGGGATCCGCACGGTGGTTCTGTGCCGGCCGGTGACCGGGTGGCCGGCGAGGTTGGCCCAGTAGCAGCAGTGCCGGACGGCGAGCCGGTCGTGGCCGGCGTGGACCCAGTCGTCCCTGGCGCGGGGGACGAGCATGACGACGAGGATGCGGTGGACGGCCACGGGGGTGCGGGCGAGTTTGACGAGGTGTTCGTTGTCGAGCGTGAAGGGGAAGGTGGCGCCGGGCGGCCGGGGCGGGAGCTGATAGGTCGCCTTCAGCTGCACCTTGATGGTGACTTCGTCATCGGTGGTGTGCCCGGGGGCGGTGTGGCTGAGGTGCCAGTCGATGCCGTGGTCGGGGAAGGGCTGGGCCAGGGTGCAGCCGGCCGCGGCGGCGACGGCGTGCAGGTGGCCGATCTGCAGCGTCTCCATGCAGGCGGTGGTGGCGAGGGCGCCGCGGCGGGGCGGAGCGGGGCCC
>NZ_JBPQTX010000663.1:0-630 GCF_051386555.1 Streptomyces sp. URMC 126 | reverse complement strand
GACGGGCTGTATCAGCCCGTCCGGCGTTTGAGGACGAGCGGCGAAGCCGCGAAAAGCGGGGTCTGGGGCGCAGCCCCAGGAATCGGCGAAGGGGCGGGACTGGGGCACCACCCCGCCCGTCAGGGCTAAAGCGCCGCCGCGCCCCGCTCCTGCAACGCCTTGCCATACTGCTGCAGCACCCACAACTCGTTCTGCACCGCCGCCAGATGATCCGGCGCCGACTGCGCGCCGAGCCGTATCAGGCTCCCCTGGACCTCCTTGACCCGCCGCTCGACGGCCCGCAGCCGCACCTGCACCAGCTGCTGCCCGGCGTAGACCTCGTCGACCGTCTTGGCGTGGATCGCCTCGACGGCCAGCTCGGTGATCATGGAGCGGACGGTGTCGTCGGGGGCGACGTCGCGGACACGGGTGAGGTAGTCGGCGTCGGCCAGGGCGACGCCGCCGGCCTGCTCGATGGCGCGACGGACGGCCGCGTAGGGCGGGGCGGTGAACTCGTCCTCGCCGTAGGCGTCGAAGGCGGGGGAGACCAGCTCCGGCCGCTGGAGGGCGAGTTTGAGGAGCTCGCGCTCGGTGCGGTGGGCGGGGCTGCGGAGGTTGAGGGCGGGGCCGCGCGGGGCCGCGGGCGCGGGG
>NZ_JBPQTX010000662.1:0-686 GCF_051386555.1 Streptomyces sp. URMC 126 | reverse complement strand
GCGACGCTCCCACGGCTTGTAGGCACACGGTTTCAGGTACTATTTCACTCCGCTCCCGCGGTACTTTTCACCATTCCCTCACGGTACTATCCGCTATCGGTCACCAGGGAATATTTAGGCTTAGCGGGTGGTCCCGCCAGATTCACACGGGATTTCTCGGGCCCCGTGCTACTTGGGTGTCTCTCAAGCAAGCCGCTAATGTTTCAGCTACGGGGGTCTTACCCTCTACGCCGGGCCTTTCGCATGCCCTTCGCCTACATCAACGGTTTCTGACTCGCCTCACAGCCGGCAGACTGTGAAAGAGAGATCCCACAACCCCGCCTGCGCAACCCCTGCCGGGTATCACACGCAAACGGTTTGGCCTCATCCGGTTTCGCTCGCCACTACTCCCGGAATCACGGTTGTTTTCTCTTCCTGCGGGTACTGAGATGTTTCACTTCCCCGCGTTCCCTCCACACTGCCTATGTGTTCAGCAGCGGGTGACAGCCCATGACGACTGCCGGGTTTCCCCATTCGGACACCCCCGGATCACAGCTCGGTTGACAGCTCCCCGGGGCCTATCGCGGCCTCCCACGTCCTTCATCGGTTCCTGGTGCCAAGGCATCCACCGTGCGCCCTTAAAAACTTGGCCACAGATGCTCGCGTCCACTGTGCAGTTCTCAAACAACGACCAGCCACCCGTCACA
>NZ_JBPQTX010000661.1:0-696 GCF_051386555.1 Streptomyces sp. URMC 126 | reverse complement strand
GGTGGGGGAGGTGAGCGAGGTGTATGAGGTGAACGAGGTGCGTGAGGCGGACAGGGCGGGGGAGGCCGGCAAGGTGGAAGAAGTGCGGACGCGGAGGCTGGCGGCGGTGCCGGGGCGCGACCCCGGGCCGGTCCCGGGGCCGGGCCTGGGGCCGGTCCCGGCATCGACCTCGATTCCGGCCTCGATTCCGGCCTCCATTCCGGCTTTGACTCCGGCGTCGGCTCCGGCTCCGGCCTCCGCTCCGGTTCCCGCTCCGGTCCGGGACGGCCGGTCGGCTGGGGCGGGGCAGCGTTCCCCGGGGGCCGGGGCGGGCCGGCGTTCCCTTCGGGCCGCGCCGGAAGGCCGCCTTCGCACGGCGAGGGGTCCGGTCCGCCGGCCGGCGGGTGCGCAGGAATGCCCGGCGGGTGATCCGGAACGTCCGGCGGTCGCGCCCGTCCGGCGGCTCCGGGCCGCTGGCGCGGACGCCGGCGCGGGGGCGGGCGCGGACGTGGAGCGGGCCGCTCCGGACGCGGACGGCCCGGAGGGTGCCGGGGCCCGGGAACGGGCCGCGCACGGGCCGGCCGTGACTCCCGGCGCGTCCGACGCTCCCGCCACCTCCGTCAACCCTGCCGCCTCCGCTGTTCCCGTAACTCCTGCCACCTCCGCTGCTCCCGTCACCCCCACCACCCCCGTGCTGTACGTCCGGTTCCACCCGGC
>NZ_JBPQTX010000660.1:0-737 GCF_051386555.1 Streptomyces sp. URMC 126 | reverse complement strand
GGCCGGCGCGGCGGGCGCGGGTGCGGGTGCTGCCGGGGGCGCGGCCGGTGCGGGCGCCGGCGGGGGTGCCGCCGGAGGAGGCGCGGGTGCGGCAGGTGCCTCGGCCGGCGGCGCGGGGGCCGGAGGTGGTGCCGGTGCGGCGGCTGGAGGCGCCGGTGCCGGTGGGGCGGCCGGAGGTGCTGGTGCGGGGGGAACCGGCGGTGCCGCCGGCGGTGCCGCCGGTGGTGCGGGAGCCGGTGCCGCAGGGGCCGGTGCCGCAGGCGCGGCGGGCGCCGGCGGACGCGGGGCCTGACAGCCCAGCCGCACGTTGGCCGTCACCCGGAGCACGCCCGCGCCGACCGCCAGGCAGCGGACCCCGTCATCGTCCACGCGCGCGCGCACCGCTCCGCCCAGCACTCGCACGCGGACGTGCGACGGCGGATGTGGTGGCAGCAGCCTCGGCACGCGGTGCACGACCGCGTGCAGCGAACTGTTGCCGGCGGTCGCGTCCGCCTCCAGGTCGTCGGCGGCAGCCTCTCCCGCCAGCCCGAAGACGGCGAACGCCGCCAGCGCCGTCAGCCGTCCCGCTCTCAGCCATCCCCGCACCCGTACAGACTGGCCAAGATCCCGCGCACGCGGGCGAGTTCGGGAACACATTCCACCGATGGACGGAAAAACCCCGGGATTTGCCCGACGGGGGTTTGGCCCTGAGGTCGGGGGGTGGGGAGAGCCGGGTCAGAGGAGCGCGGGAGCATGGG
>NZ_JBPQTX010000659.1:0-740 GCF_051386555.1 Streptomyces sp. URMC 126 | reverse complement strand
GCGGGGGTGGGGGCGGGAGAAAGGGAACCGACCGTGCTCATGCCTCCACGGTGGCCCGGCCGGTCCCGCCGAACCAGAGACTCCGTCCCTATGACCACATAACCTGGACTTATGACTCAGCCGACGGACCCGCCCACGGACCCACCGAGGGGCGTCTTGCGGCCGGCGGACCCGCCGCCGTCCGGCTCCGCCCGGCCGGTCGCGGAGCGCGTCCCCGACCTCGCCGCCCTCGAACTGCTCCTCGCCGTCGCCCGGCTGGGCAGTCTCGGCCGCGCGGCCCGCGAACTGGGCATCACCCAGCCCGCCGCCAGCGGACGGCTCCGCGGCATGGAACGCATGCTGGGCGTCGCCCTCGTCGAACGCTCGCCGCGCGGCTCCCGGCTCACCCCGGCGGGCGTCCTCGTGACGGACTGGGCGCGCCGGATCGTCGAGGCGGCCGAGGCCTTCGACGCCGGGGCCCAGGCCCTGCGCGTCCGCCGGGACTCGCGGCTGCGCGTCGCGGCGAGCATGACCATCGCCGAATACCTGCTGCCCGGCTGGCTCATCACGCTGCGCGCGGAACGGCCGGGGACGGCCGTCTCGCTGTTCGCCGGCAACTCGGCGGCCGTCGCGGACCGCCTCCTCGCGGGCCGGGCCGACCTCGGCTTCGTCGAGGGCCTGGAGGTGCCCCCGGGCCTCGACGGCGCCGTCATCGGCCACGACCGCCTCGTCCTGGTCACCGCCCCCACCCACCCCTGGGC
>NZ_JBPQTX010000658.1:0-742 GCF_051386555.1 Streptomyces sp. URMC 126 | reverse complement strand
CCCCGGGACGCCACCTGCCGGACGTACCCGGCGCAGCGGCATCGCCGCTCATACGACCTCCGGTCATTCGTCGACTCACGCCCTGCCGGCCGTCCCTCCCCCATCGCTGCGGCCCGCCGCGTGCCGGCGTACGTGGGGTGGCACCGCCGGTCATACGGCCCGGGCCGGTTGCCGGCTCACGAGCCCGTCACCAGCCCCCTCCATCACCCCGGGACGCCACCTGCCGGACGTACCCGGCGCAGCGGCATCGCCGCTCATACGACCTCCGGTCATTCGTCGACTCACGCCCTGCGGGCGGTCCCTCCGCCATCGCTGCGGCATGCCGCGCGCCGGACGCGTCCGGAGCGGTACTGCCGGTCGTGTCGTGCCGCCGTCGCGCTTGTCTCTTACCTCTCACGTCGGCCGTGCCCGGTACGCGGTCGACGTCAACGAACCGCGCTCCGGCCCGTCGTTCGCCGGATCTCGACCGCCTGTGTCACGTGCTCCACGGGCGCCGATCCCCTCCCGGCGGTCGTACTCCGCGCACAGTCCGGCCGGTCGTCGTACCGGCCCGCTTCTGGGTGCCCCGGCGTACGGCGGCGGCCGGGCACGACCGCCGCATACCGGGCGGCCTTTCGAGCCCGGTTCGTTCGCTGCGGCCTCGCCGGTCGGCCTGCGCGTGACGGCCTCGACCGACGCCCCGTGCGCCCACCGCCCCGGCGCTCCGGCCCGCCCCCAGGCCACCGCCGACCGCCGACCGCCG
>NZ_JBPQTX010000657.1:0-805 GCF_051386555.1 Streptomyces sp. URMC 126 | reverse complement strand
CTAAAGCTTGTCTCGCGACGTCGATCAGGCGCGGCTGAGGGCGAGGTTGTGCATGTGGGCCACGCCGCTGGTAGCCCAGTAGACGCCGTCGCCCTTGAGGCGGCAGTCCCGCAGGATCTTCCAGTTCTTCATCCGGGCGAAGGCGTGCTCAACCCGGGCTCGGACCTGCCGGTGGGAGGCGTTGTGCTGCTCCTTCCAGTCCGGGAGCCGCTCTTGTCCCGGTCGGCGTCGGTGGGGCATGAGGACTCCGGTGCCCTGGTAGCCGCCATCGGCGATGACGGTCGCATTGCCGCAAGCATCCTTGACGCCGGACTCGGCGAAGGCGGTGCAGTCGTTACGGTTGCCCGGCAGCGGCCGGCCGACGGCCAGTACGACCCGGGTCTCGGCCTTGATGAGGACCTGGAGGTTCGCCGAGTAACGGTAGTTCTTCGACGACGCGGACACCGTCCGGTCCCGGGTGGGTACCAGCGTGCCGTCCACGATGAGGACCTGGTGCCGCCAGGGCTTGCGTTTGCCCGGCGCCAGGGCCAGCAGCGGGCCGTGCCGGCTGATGATCCGGCCGACGGCCGCCGGGGAGATCCCGAACAGCGGGGCGAGCTGCCTCATCGTGAGGTTGGTGCGGCAGTACATTGCCACCAGCAGCACCCGGTCCTCCAGCGTCAGCGCCCACGGACGGCCCGGCCGGTCCGGGTCCAGTGCCCTGCCGCCCTCACGGTGGACAGCCCGCACCAAACGCTGGAACTGACGTGGCCGAAGCCCGGTGAACACCTCGATGAGCTCACGGCATTGAGCGGTGACAACCTGC
>NZ_JBPQTX010000656.1:0-819 GCF_051386555.1 Streptomyces sp. URMC 126 | reverse complement strand
CGACCACCCGGCCGCCCGCCGCTCCCACCGCCCGCGCCGCCTCCGCCAGCGACGCGCCCGTCGTCATCAGGTCGTCGACCAGCACCACCGCCGCTTCAGGGGCCGACAGCGACCGCACGGCCGCCGCCGGCACGTCCAGCGCGCCCGAGACATTGGCGAGCCGGCCCGGCGCGTCCAGCCCCACCTGGTCGGCCACCGTCCGACGCTGCCGCAGGACGGGCACCGCCCGCACCCGCACGCCGGACAGCCGCAACCGTCCGGCCGCCGCCACCGCCAGCCGGCGCACCGGATCGTGCCCGCGCCGCGCCACGGCACGCCGCGCGGAAGGCACCGGGACGAGCAGCAGAGGCCCGCCCGGCCCCCGCGCGCCCCCGTCCGGGCCACCGGTACCGGCCCGGCGCACCGCGCCCGCCAGCGCGCCGCCCAGGGCGTCCGTCAGCGCCAGCGCTCCCCGCTCCTTGTGAGCGAGCAGCACGGCACGCACCGCGTCCGCGTACCAGGCCGCGGCGTATACGGGCGGCAGCCCGGCCGGAACCGGATCCGGCCACACCCGCCACGCCGACCGTCCGGAAAGCTCCTCCCGGCACCGCTCGCACAGGACCCGGCGCGCCGCCCCGCACCCCGCGCAGTCGGCCGGAAGCACCAGCCCGGCGATCTCCTGCCACCACCCCCACACGCGGTCCACTCTCCCGCCGGGAGACCGGCCCCGCCACCCCTGTGGACAACTCCGGACATGCACACAACACTCTGTGGACGACGTCCGGCCACCACCCCTGCCGAGCACCACCAGACCGCCGCCACCACCGCCCCACCAAGGCC
>NZ_JBPQTX010000655.1:0-831 GCF_051386555.1 Streptomyces sp. URMC 126 | reverse complement strand
GGGTTGGCGGCGGGGCGGTCCGCCGGAGGGACCGTCGGGGAGGCCGTCGCCTGGCCAGGGGTTTCCAGGGGCTGCCGGGTGTCCGGGGTGGCGGGCGTGTGCTCGGGGTTGTCGGACGGCTCCCGCGTTTCGGGTGCGGTGGCCTTGCCGGGGATGCCGCCGACGCCATCGGCGTGGTCGCCGGCGGCCTCGGCACGGCGGCGGTCGGCCGCCGCACGATCGCGGTCTCGGTCGAGGTCGGCGTCGACGTCGGCGTCGGCTTCGCTGTCGCCTGAGCCGGAGCGGCCGACCGGCGGCTCGTCGAAGGCCGGGCGGGCGTGGTGCCACGGCGCGTCGGATGAGCGCGGGGCCGGGCGGCGGGTGGTCGGGGTGGCTCCCGGAGTGCTCGCGGGGGTCGGGCCCGTGCCCGTACCGGACTGGCTCGCCGAGCCGTCGCTCGCGCTGCGGGTGCGGCGGGGCGGGCGGTCGCCGGCGGCCGCCTGCTGTCCGACCGGCCCGTCGGCCGCGCCCGGCGTACGGCGGGGGGCGGCGGCACCGGCTTGGTCCTGGCTCGCCGAACCGTCCGCAGCGCTGCGCGTACGACGTGGCGCCGGGGCGGCGCCCTCCTGGCCCGTCCCAGCCTGGCTCGCCGAACCGTCGGCCGCGCTCCGCGTACGCCGAGGTGCGGCAGCGCCGGTCGCGGACTGGCTCGCCGAGCCCTCGGCCGCGCTGCGCGTACGACGCGGCGCCGGAGCGGCTTCCTCCGCGCCCGTCGCCGCCTGGCTCGCCGAGCCCTCGCCCGCGGTGCGGGTGCGTCGGACCGGGCGGTCGCCGGCCGCCGCGCCCGCCCCG
>NZ_JBPQTX010000654.1:0-838 GCF_051386555.1 Streptomyces sp. URMC 126 | reverse complement strand
CCCCACCAACCCCCCGATCCCCTACGGCGACTACCTCCAACACGGCTTCCACGCCCTAATAGCCAAAAACGGCCAGACCTGACCGGGGTGGTCGCTAAACCTGTCCCGTGCCACGTCACTAACCGATACGAGAGGGAGCCTGCGCCCTGCAGTCGCTGGGCGCAAGGTCCTTCTTCGCTTCCCGGTAAAGCCTAGGGACTTGTCCCGGACGTATATGCGGCTCAGAAGTGTGGTGTTAGCCAGGTATTCGAGGTGCACAGTTATGCGCATTTCGTAACCGCTGGTTCCGTGTCTGCTAGTTTGCGTCTTCGCCGCTCAGAATCCGCTGGGCGTGGAGCTCGATGGCAGCTGGCCGCCTGCACGAGTTACAGCGCGTCAGGCGGGAAAAAGCAACAAGGTGAGATCTGTGCTCGGGTAAGTAAATGAAATTATGTAAGTGGGCGACATAGTGGCAGTGCTCGTTTGCTGAACGATAGACCGTGCGTGGCGCTCCCAGGCTCCTGCGCACAAGACAGGGGGCATCCTCTTTCTCGCTGATTAGCTCAGGGATCTCGTACTCGATTCTTGGCAGCCTCCTACGCAGATCGGAGTAGCGTTCTCCTCGTGACGCCGCTGCACCTCCTCCTACTAGTCAGGCGCTGGCGAATAGGAAGGAACCCATGAGCTCATGCATGGCGACCTTCATTAGGAAGAGTGCTCGGAGGGTCCTTTATGGCGCTGTAAGGAGTGCAGGTTGCGCTTTTCGTGTAAGGCCATCCCTGTGGGTGACGTGCGGGGGTGCCAGCTCAACCTAGCTAGGCGCGAGCAGCGTGAATCTTCTGAGGGGGCTGGTGGGGGT
>NZ_JBPQTX010000653.1:0-843 GCF_051386555.1 Streptomyces sp. URMC 126 | reverse complement strand
GCGCGGGCCCGGGGCGGGGAGGGGGAGCTCCGGGCCCGCGCCCGCCACCCCCGACGGACTCGCCGGAGCCCGCGGAGGACGCCTGCGGGCCCGGCCGATGTCACCCGTCCGGCCCTCATCGCTCGCGGCCCGCCGCCGTCCCGCCTACGTTCGAGACGGCCGGCACCCGGCGCGGGACCCCGCCCCGCGTGCCCGTCGGCCCGCGTTCGTCGCTACCCGTCTCTCCGGCCCTCCGCCCTGTTCCTGATTCGGATCCTGATCCTCCGGTCACCGGATTCCCGGCCTCCGGAACGGGCAGACGAAACCCCCGAATCCGGAATCGGAACCGAGAACCGAAAACCGAGAACCGGAAACCGAGAACCGAGAACCGAGAGCCGGAAGCCCGAGGACTCCGAGGAGAACACCATGGCCGGTCTGACACGGAAGAGCTTCGACGCCCCCGAGGAGGTCCGGCCGTTCGAGGACGACAAGGGGCGGCTGGAACTCGTGGACCTCACCACCGGCCCGGTGGGCCGGGCGACGTTCGAGCCGGGGTGGCGGTGGTCCACGCACGTCGGCCCGATCGCCGGCACCGACAGCTGCCGGGCCGCGCACACGGCGTACGTCGTGTCCGGCCGCATCAACGTCGTGATGGACGACGGGCAGGAGGAGGAGTTCGGCCCCGGCGACGTCATGTCCTGCCCGCCCGGGCACGACGCGTGGGTGGTGGGCGACGAGCCGTGCGTGATCGTCGACTGGCAGGGATTCGCCGAGTACGCGAAGCGGTGACAGGGGGCGACGTCGCATCGTCCCTCCACGCCACGCCTCCCCCCTCATCTCCCTCTCCTCCCCCACCGTTTCCAC
>NZ_JBPQTX010000652.1:0-847 GCF_051386555.1 Streptomyces sp. URMC 126 | reverse complement strand
GTCGCGGGGCGGGGCGGCGGCGTCCAGGGGTACGGCGTAGCTGGCGGCGTAGCCCAGCCGGGCCGCGACCTCGCGGTGCCGGGGGTCGAGGTCCTCCTCGCCCGGGATGTCGGGGCGGGCGGTGCCGGAGCGGGAACCGACGGGCGGCAGTCCCTCAAGAAGGTGGACGTACGGATGGGACGCGTCGGAGGGGGCAGGCGCGGGGGGCGACGGGCGGACGGAGGGTGCGGGAGGAGGCGGAGCTTCGTGCGAGCCCTGCGAGAACTGCGAGCCCTGCGAGAACTGCGAGCCCTGGGAGAGCCCCGATGCCGGGGAGACGGACGGGACTTGCGGATCCTGCGCGTCCTGGGAGTTCCGCGGGCTGTGTGGTTCGTCTGTCGCCCGCGAGTCCTGCCGGGCGGCCGGAGAAGCGTTCCGGGCCTGGGGATCCGCCGGGAGGCGCGGGATGGTCTCCAGGTGACCGAGGTCGGCGCGTCCGAGCCCGAGGGTGGCGGTCGCCGTACGGCCGGAGTCGTCGACCGGGTGGAGGGTGACCAGGCCCCGGCCGGCGCCCAGAAGGGTGGCGCCGGCGCGCAGGAGTTCGCGCAGCGCGTCGTCCAGGTCCGTGATGCGGGTGAGGCGTTCGGTGAGTTCGTGGAGCGTGGTGAGGTCCGAGACGCAGCCGGCGAGCCGGTCGTGGACGAGGGTGTCGGTGTCGGGACTCCGGGGGCTGCGGGAGGTGCCAGGGGCTCCGGTGATGTCCGCGGCACCTGTGGCACCTGTGGCATCCGCGGCACTCGTGGCGGCAGTGGTGCCGGTGCCCGGGGAATCCGTGGCAGCGGACGGGTCCGCGGCGGGGGCGGGGGAG
>NZ_JBPQTX010000651.1:0-854 GCF_051386555.1 Streptomyces sp. URMC 126 | reverse complement strand
GTCACACCCCCTCCGGACGCCTCCGCCCTCCCGGCCCGGCCGCCTTCGCTCTCCCGGCCCGCCCTCCGTCCCGCCCATGAAGACCGTGGCCCACACCGCGCGTTCACCATGACTTTATGCCGCGTTAAGCCCCCGCCACCTGCGAACATAGCGCTCCGCAGGGCCACCGTGACCGAGAGGGTATAGACCTCTGGCGAAAATCGCGCCAGTGTGGGGAAGACCACCGTGAAGCCCGCGGCCCCCCACGGCCCTGCCTTCGCGTCCCCCCTCCCGATCGCACAGAGCCTCATGTCTGCTTCCAGCCGTGACATCCTGAGCCCCGCGCCTCCGGCGGACGCCCTCTTCGGCGCCCCGGACGCGGTCGTCCCACCTCCGGCCGACCCGTGGCGTGGTCTGGGGGGCGTTCCCGTCCCGGCCGGCGCGGCCGCCGACACCCGGCCCAGGGCCGCCGCCACCCACCGTCCGGCCCACGCGATCTCGCTCCCCGCCTCTCCCCGTTCCGTCGCGGCGGCCCGCGCCTTCTCCCGGCGCCTGCTCGCCGAGTGGGGCCTGGACGCGCTGACCGACGACGCCGCCCTCCTCCTCTCCGAGCTGGTCACCAACGCGATCGTGCACGTCCCCGAGGGCACCGGCGACGTCGAGCTGTCCCTCTCCCGCACCCCCGCCCACCTGGTTGCCCGGGTCACCGACCGGGGCGGCGCCCTGCCGCGCTGCTCGCTCGCCGCGAAGGACAGCGAGAACGGCCGCGGCATGTGGCTGGTCGAGCAGATCGCCGAGCGCTGGGGGCACCACGCCTCCCCGGCGGGCAAGACCGTGTGGTTCGCCCTCCGGCTCCCCGGCGCCCCCGGCGTCCC
>NZ_JBPQTX010000650.1:0-858 GCF_051386555.1 Streptomyces sp. URMC 126 | reverse complement strand
GGGCTGGGCGGGGCGGAGTTCGGTCAGGAGGAGGTCGGCGGCCGTGGGGTCGCCGGCGAGGCGGAGGATCTCCGCCAAGGCGTGCGCCTCGGTGCGGGGGCGCTCACGGGCGGCGAAGCCGAGGAGCCAGTGGACGTCGTCCGGGCGGCCGGCCGCGCGCAGCGAGCGGACCAGCGGCGGTACGTCGCCCGGGGCGCGCAGCCGGCCGGCCGCGGCCAGCACCTGGTAGGCGTCGGCGTGCCGGCCCGCCTCGCGCAGCGCCGTCACCACCTCCAGCACCCGGTCCGCGGACTGGGTGCGGGCCACCGAGGCGCGCACCTGGGCGGCGTCCGTGAGGCGGCCCGTGCGGAGCAGGGCGGCGAGGACGCCGGGGACGCGGGCGGCCGGGCGGGCGCGGGCCACGGCCGTCAGGACGCGCTCCGCGTCCGCGGGCTGCTCGTTGGCGTGCAGCAGGGCCACTACGCGCTGGACGAATCCGGGGTTGCCGTCCCGCCCCACGGCGGTGGCCAGGTGTCGGGTGGATGTTTCGTGGCCGTGGGCGCGGGCGTCCTCCAAGGCGCGGACCACCGTCAAGGGGGAGTCGTCGCGCGGTGAGTCGCCGTGGGGCGGGTCGCCGTGGGGTGGATCGTCGTGCGGTGGGTCGTCGCGTCGGGGGGTGGCCCAAAGGGAGACTTCCGGTGCGGAGTCGACCGGTGGAGAGGCTTCCGGTGGGGAGTCTCCGGGTCGGGAGGCTTCCAGTGAGGAGTCCCCTGGTGGGGAGGCGTGCGGCAGGGGAGCGGCCGACGGGGAGTCGACTGGGCCGGGAGCGTCCGGCGGGGAGTCGGATGGGACGGGCGCGGGCGGCGGGGTTGTCCGGGG
>NZ_JBPQTX010000649.1:0-860 GCF_051386555.1 Streptomyces sp. URMC 126 | reverse complement strand
GGTGGCGTACGGCAGGTGGCGAGGGCGGGCGGTGGGGGCTCGGGGCTCCACCGCGTCCGTGCTCGTGGCCGGTGCCTGTGCCTACGGCCGTCCTTACGGCGTGCGGCGTGCGTCTACGGCATGTTTCCCCGGCGCGGGGTTCGCGCCGGGGAACGCATCCGTGTCCGGCGGACTCGCGTCGTGCTCAGCCGCAGCAGCCGCCTCCACAGCACCCGCCACCGCCTCCGCCGCTCCCCTCGGACGGGCCGGACGGGCCGGAGGACGCGGCGGCCGCACCGGTCACCGCGACGGTGGAGAGCAACTTCACGCTGTCCAGATGACCTTGAGGGCACATGGCCGGAGCGGACGACTGCGCCATGGGACGGCGCAGCTCGAAGGTGGCACCACAGGCTTTGCAACGGTATTCGTAGCGAGGCATGTCAGGCAGCATAACCAGGGGAGACGGACAAGGGACCAGGGTCCGGTGCCGTTCCGGCACGGCGGTTCGGCCGCCTTTGTCCCGAGAGATCGCCCTCTGAGGCAGGGAACTTCGGCGGCGGGGCACTGTCCCGTACGGGATGCGGCTCGGGGCCGGTCGTCACTCCACGCCGAGGGCGATCCCTTACGGGTCGCCAACCCTTACGGGTCGCTGCCCTACGGGTTGCTGTAAGGGCCGATAGTTGCCCCTTACGGCCGCCGCCCCCTAAGGGTTACCCGCCCGAGGCCGGCCGCCCTCCAGTGCCGACGGCTGTCCCGTAGGGATGCCCCCTACAAGCATCGCCCCCTACGGGCAGCACCCCTTACGGGTCATTACCCCACCACGAAGGCACCGGCCCGACGCCCCCGCCGTACGCCGCCCGCCCTCGCCACCTGCCGTACGC
>NZ_JBPQTX010000648.1:0-864 GCF_051386555.1 Streptomyces sp. URMC 126 | reverse complement strand
CGCGTGGGCGGTGACGGCCCCGGCCGCCGCCGTCACCGCCCACGCGTCCCCCCGCCGGCGGTCCGGCCGGACGGCGCCCAGCTTCTCCGGGTGGTCGGCCGGGGCCGGGCCGTCGAGGCCGAGGGCGAGCGCCTCGGCCAGGTGCATGGCCCGGCGGCCCGTGCCGCCCTGCTCGATCTGGGTGCGGCAGCTGAAGCCGTCGGCGAGGACGTACGTCGCGGGCCCGGCGGCGCGGACGGCGGGCAGGACGCCCTGTTCGCCGACGGCCATCGAGACCTCGTAGTGGCCGCGTTCGAAGCCGAAGTCGCCGGCGAGGCCGCAGCAGCCCTCGTCCAGGACGTCCGCGTGCAGCCCGGCGCGTTTCATCAGCTCCCGGTCGGCGTCGAACTTCAGCACCGCGTGCTGGTGGCAGTGCGTCTGGACCAGCGCGGTACGGGCCGCTCGCGGCGGCCGCCAGCCGTGCGGCGCCCGGTCGACCAGCAGCTCCGAGAAGGTGCGGAACTGCTCGGAGAGCCGCCGCACGTCCTGGTCCTCCGGCATCAGCTCCGGCGCGTCGGCACGGAACACGGCCGTACAGGACGGTTCCAGGCCGACGACGGGCGTGCCGGCCGCGAGCCACGGCCCGAGCACGTCCAGCGTGCGGCGCAGCACCCGGCGCGCGGCGTCCAGTTGACCGGTGGAGATCCAGGTCAGGCCGCAGCAGACGGGGCGTTCCGGGACGACGACCCGGAAGCCGGCGTCCTCCAGTACCCGCACGGCGGACCGGGCGACGTGCGGGTGGAAGTGGTTGGTGAAGGTGTCGGGCCAGAGCAGGACGGTACGCGGGTCGGCGGGGTCGGGCACGCTGCCGGGCGGGGCGCCGGG
>NZ_JBPQTX010000647.1:0-866 GCF_051386555.1 Streptomyces sp. URMC 126 | reverse complement strand
TCCGGAGAGTCACGGGGGACGTCGGGAGGCGCCGGGGGAACGCCGGAGGGGGCGCGCGCGTCGTCCGGGCAGCGCATGGTGGCGTGCCGTGTGACGTGGAAGCCGGTACCGGGGAGGAGACCGGGCACCGAGACGTCCACCGTGGCGGTGACCTCGGCGCCGGACGTGCAGGGGGGCGCCTGCACGGTGCCTGCGCGCCGGGCCACCCAGTCGGTCATGGCGGCCCGGGCGGCGGCCTCCGGGGACGTGCGCGCATCGTCGAGCGTCGCCGTGCGGGCGGCGGCGCGAGCGCCGGTGCCGGCCTGCTGGGCGGCGAAGGCCGCCAGCCCGAGCTGGATCGCCGCCAGACCCACGAGGAGGAGGATGGGCAGGAAGCCGACGAACTCGACGGCGGCGGATCCCCGGTCGCCCGACGGCCACCGACCGCCCCGCGCCGTCCCGGACCGGGAGAGGGAACGGCCTCGCGCCCTTGCGGCCCAAGTGGGAGAGCGGTGCGGTCGCGCGGCCGGGGCGGAAGAGCGGCCCCTTGCCCCTGCGGCCCGTCCCGAGCAGCGCTCTCGCTCCTCTACGGCCGGTCCCGGACAGTGATCCGGATCTGCCGAGACCCGCCCGGCGCACCGCTCACGCTCGCCCAAGCCCCGTGCGGCACAGCCCTCACGCTCCCCCAAGCCCCGTGCGGCACAGCGCTCACGCTCCCCCAGGGCCCGTCCGGGACAACGCTCACGCTCACCTGCCGCCCGTCCGGAACAGCATCCCCGCTCCCCTACGGCCCGTCCGAGGCAACAGTCCCGCTCCCCTACGGAACATCCCGGAGAGAGGCATCGCGTCCTTGGGCCCCGGAACGTCCCCACCGCCCCCGCCCCGAC
>NZ_JBPQTX010000646.1:0-873 GCF_051386555.1 Streptomyces sp. URMC 126 | reverse complement strand
GCCCAGCCCGGCCCGTTGCCTACTCCGCTCGGCTCGTCGCCGACCCCGCCCGACAGCGGTCCCTTCCCCACGCCGCCCGACAGCGGACCCGCCCCGCCCACGGCCGCGCTCATCCGCGCCGCCTCGACGTCCGCGACCGCCTTCGCCATGACGCCCGCCATCCGCACCGGCTCGACCGCCGACGGCCGGGCCTGCGACACCCTGCGGAACGCCGACGTACCGCGCGCGAGATCGTGCCCGATCGCCACCGCGTCGATGTCCGCGGACGTCCACCGTCTCCCGTCCCGCTCCTGCGTGATGATGCGCAACTTCCCCTGCACCACCAGTGGTTCACCGATCGATACCGAGGCGACCACATTGCTCGCGAGCGTCCGCCACGCCCATACGGAATAGAAGCTGGTGTAGGCGTCCGCCCACTCCTCCCGCCCCCGGTCCCAGCGGCGCACCGTCGCGGCGAGCCGGAAGCGGGACACGGCCGCGCCGTTCGCGGCCTCCCGGAAGTCGGGCTGGGTCGCCACATTGCCCACGACCGTCACCAGTGTCTCGTTCATCGCGCTGCCTCCCCCGTTCCACGGCAGCCGGGACCGTCGACCGTACGCGCGGCACGGCACCGCCCCGGCGCGGGCGGTGACCCGCCCGTGACCTCATCGTGCACGCGGCCCGCAAGACGCGTGGGGGCCTGTGGACAGCGAGCGAGCGCTCCGCACAAAGTCGTCACTCACAGGAACGACAGGAGCAACAGAACACGCCCCCACCCTCACACCTCACCACCACCAGCCCGCGCCCCGACTTTTCCACAGGCCGGACGCCCCTCCACGAGGCCGGACGCCCCTCCACCACCGTCCGCGAGCGCCCCACCGCCCTCACCCTTCC
>NZ_JBPQTX010000645.1:0-888 GCF_051386555.1 Streptomyces sp. URMC 126 | reverse complement strand
ACGGCGGACAGGGCCGAGGACGCGACCACGGATGGGACCGTGCAGAAGACCGCGAACGGGACCGCGAACGGGACCGCGAACGGGACCGCGAACGGGACCGCGAACCGGACCGCGAACCGGACTGGGGAGCAAGCTCCTCCACCCCCTCCCCGCGCGCACATCGACCCGGCTCACCGCATGCCGCCCCGCCCCAACCCGGAGCCCGGGCCGGAACCGCACCGTGGTGCCCGTGCGCCCTCGGCGCCACCATGGGTGCCGGCCGCGTCAGAGCCGACGCGCCGCCGCCTACCGAGGAGTGCCCGTGGACTTCGACGTCGTCGTGGAGATCCCGCAAGGCAGCCGCAACAAGTACGAGATGGACCACCGGCGCGGGCGCATCCGGCTGGACCGGCTGCTCTTCACGTCCACCCGGTACCCCGCCGACTACGGCTACGTGGACGGCACCCTGGGCGCCGACGGACAGCCGCTGGACGCCCTCGTCCTGGCCGGGGACCCGACGTTCCCCGGAGTGGTGATCCGCTGCCGGGCGATCGGCATGTTCCGGATGCGGGACGAGCAAGGAGAGGACGACAAGGTGCTGTGCGTGCCGGCCACCGACCCCCGCCACGAGCACCTGCGCGACCTGCGCCACCTCCCGGAGTACGACCGGCTGGAGATCCAGCACTTCTTCGAGGTCTACAAGGAGCTGGAGCCGGGCAAGTCCGTCGACAACGCCTGCTGGGCCGACCGCGCGGCGGCCGAGGCGGAGATCCTCGCCTCCCGGGCCCGCGCGGGGAACGCGGAAAAGGGACCGGCCGGGCCGGAGGGACCGGCCGCCGGGTAGCGGGACGCGCGGGGCCAGAAGGGGGGGGCGGCCGCCGGGCGTGGGGGCGGCCCCGCCCCGGGCGG
>NZ_JBPQTX010000644.1:0-896 GCF_051386555.1 Streptomyces sp. URMC 126 | reverse complement strand
CACCCACTGACGGGGGAGGGGCCGGGCGCTCCGCCCGTCGCCATGGGGCGACCGTGGCCCTCCCCCGTCAGTGGGTGACCGTTGTCAGTGGGTGACCGTGGAGGCCGCCGCTGCCGCCGCGGCGGCCCGGCCGCGGGCCAGGATGCGCCCGAAGGCGTACGTGGAGATGTCCCGGCCGGCGGTGAGCGCCTGGGTGTCCTCGCCGGTCACCGGCTTGTTGTCGGCGTTCCCCGCGACCGTGAAGTAGGCGTACCGCCCCTCCGCGTTGGCGGTCAGCCGGCAGGCGGTGGCCCGGCAGAAGGCGGCGGTGCCGCCCCCCGGCAGTGCGGCGACGTTGCCCGCGGACTGGTCCTTGGCCTTGTCGGCCGCCGCCTTGGTGTCGAACACGGCGACGCCGACCGTGACGGCCACCCCGTCGCGTACGAAGGTGGCGCGCAGCATCTGGCGGCAGCCGTTGGACGACAGGACGGACCCGAGGGCGCCCTGGGTCGCGGAGGCGCAGTCCGTGGTGGCGGCGGTGGCCGTCCGCCGGTACGTCCGGCCGGACAGGACGGCCTTCGCGTCCGGGAACAGCGTCCCCGTGGTCAGCGGAGCCTTGTCCTTCTCCGCGCTGGATATGAAGGCGCGCGGGTCCTGGGGCGGGGGCGGGGCGACGGGGGCGAAGGTCGGCTCGGGTGTTGCCGACGGGTTCGGCAGGGCGGAGGCCCCGGCGGCGTTCGCGCGGCCGGGGCCCTTGCCGCCGTCACCGTCCGACCGCGCGATCGCGGTGGCCACGATCGCCGCCACTCCGCCGGCGGCCAGCACCCCGCCGCCGATCATCAGCAGCTTCCGCCGGCGGTCGCGCGCCGCCGTGTCCTCGGCGAGCGCCGCCCAGTCCGGCGTCCCCCCACCCGGCC
>NZ_JBPQTX010000643.1:0-912 GCF_051386555.1 Streptomyces sp. URMC 126 | reverse complement strand
ATCCAGGCGGGACGGGCGGCAGCGCCCCCCGCTGGCGCGCCCGTCGCCGTCAGCGGTGACAACGGCAAGGACAAGAGGAGCCGAGGAGAGCATGGCGACGGGAGTCGACGCGTGAGACTGCTGCATACGTCCGACTGGCACCTGGGGCGCTCCTTCCACCGAGTCGGGCTCCTCGACGCCCAGCGCGCCTTCCTCGCGCACCTCGTGGACACCGTGCGCGAGCGCGAGGTGGACGCCGTCCTCGTCGCCGGCGACGTTTACGACCGGGCCGTGCCGCCGCTCGCCGCCGTCGAGCTGTTCGACGAGGCCCTGCACCGGCTGGCCGGGACCGGTGTCCCCGTCGTCATGATCTCCGGCAACCACGACTCCGCCCGCCGGCTCGGCGTCGGCGCCGGGCTCCTCGGCCGGGCCGGTGTCCACCTGCGCACCGACCCCGCCGACTGCGGCACCCCCGTCGTCCTCTCCGACGCCCACGGCGACGTCGCCTTCTACGGCCTGCCGTACCTCGAACCCGCGCTCGTGCGCACCGCCCTCGACGCCCGGGGCGCCGGGCACGTCGCCGTGCTGGAGGCGGCGATGGACCGGGTGCGCGCCGACCTCGCCGGCCGTCCGGCCGGGACGCGGTCCGTCGTCCTCGCCCACGCCTTCGTCGCCGGCGGCGCCGCCAGCGACAGCGAGCGCGACATCACGGTCGGCGGGGTCGCGGCCGTACCGCCCGAAATCTTCGACGGTGTGGACTACGCCGCGCTCGGCCACCTCCACGGCTGCCAGACGATCACCGAGCGGGTCCGGTACTCCGGCTCGCCGCTCGCCTACTCCTTCTCCGAGGCCGGCCACCGCAAGACCATGTGGCTGATCGACCTCGCCGCCGACGGCACGGTCACCGGCGAGCGGGTCGACTGCCCGGTGCCC
>NZ_JBPQTX010000642.1:0-919 GCF_051386555.1 Streptomyces sp. URMC 126 | reverse complement strand
TGCGGGGGGCGCGAGGTGGCCGGGCGGGATGGAGCTCTGGTGACGTGCGGGGCAGGGGAGCAGATTCCCGGCGGGGTCGCGGCGGTACCCCATCGAGGCGGTACCGGACAAGGGTCGCGGCGATGTCGAGCGTGGGTGGCTGCGGTGCCGGGCGTCGGGCGCAGAGGCGCCGGGGGGAGGGCGCCGTAGGGCCCGAGGATGCGGAACCTCGCGGAACCCGTTGAGGGTGGGGCTTGAGGCTTCCCCACCCACCACCCCCGACACCTTCCGCAGGCGTCCTGTCGGCACGTCCCGGCAGCGCGTCCCGTTGCGGCTCCCTCCGGCGCCGTCCCTCAGCGCCGTCCGACCAGGCCGCACACCGTCTCGATGTCGATCTTCACCTGGGCGATGGACGCCCGCCCCGACAGCCAGGTGATCAGCGCCGAGTGCCAGGTGTGCTCGATCACCCGGACCACCGAAAGCCGCTCCGGGCCGGGCGGCTCCGGGAGTCCCATCGCGTCCACGATGATCGCCGTGGTCAGCCGGGACACCGCGTCCACCTCGGCGCTGACCGAGCGGTCGGCGAAGGTCAAGGCGCGGACCATCGCGTCGGCGAGGTGCGGCTCGCGCTGCATCGCGCGGAAGGCGCGCATCAGCGTCCCGGCGACGCGCGCGGCCGGGTCGGTCTCGGTGGGCGGGCGCTTGCGCAGCGTCTCGTGGAGCTGCTCCAACTGGTCCTGCATGGTGGCGACCAGGAGGTGGATCTTGGAGGGGAAGTAGCGGTAGAGCGTGCCCAGGGCGACGTTCGACGACTCGGCCACCTCGCGCATCTGCACCGCGTCGAAGCCGCCGCGGCTCGCCAGCCGGGTGGTGGCGGCGAGGATGCTGCGCCGCCGGGCCTCCTGACGTTCGGTCAGCGGGGCCGCCGGGGCGGAGGCGG
>NZ_JBPQTX010000641.1:0-923 GCF_051386555.1 Streptomyces sp. URMC 126 | reverse complement strand
GGCCGAGGGGACGCCCGATGCTTCCGGTGACGGAGGTGCCGGAGGCGGAGACGCAGGGGGCCACGGCGGTGGCGGTGGCGGTGGCGGCTGGTTCGGCGGCAGCGGCGACTGCGGCGGTGGGCACAGCGGAGGCGGAGGCGGAGACGGCGGCTCATCGTGCTAGACGGTGGGGGCGGGCCTTTTCGCCTCCGCTCCGCTTCCCGCTTCGACCTTCGCTTGCCGCTGCCGCCCCCGATCCCGTCCCGGACCAGGCGAGGGCCCAGAGCCGGCCCGCAGCGCCCTACTCGCCGTGCATGATCTGGATCAGATTGCCGCAGGTGTCGTCCAGGACGGCGACGGTGACGGAATCCATCTCCACCGGTTCCTGGGTGAAGCGCACCCCGAGTGCGCGCAGCCGGTCGAACTCCGCCCGCACGTCGTCCACGGTGAAGGAGGCGGCCGGGATGCCGTCCCGCACCAGCGCCGTCTTGTAGGGCCCCACCGCCGGATGGCCGGAGGGTTCGAGCAGCAGCTCGACCCCGTCGGGGTCCTCCGGCGAGACCACGGTCAGCCACCGGTCCGCCCCCGCGGGGACGTCGTGCTTCGTGACGAACCCCAGCACGTCCGTGTAGAAGCGCTGGGCCTTCTCCTGGTCGTCGACGAAGACGCTGGTGAGGCGGATTCTCATGGGGGCTCCCCGGCACGTCGGGCCTGAGCCGTCGGCCTGACGCGCTCAGCGGGTTGGTTGCTCGTCGGAACCGTGGCTCCGCCGAGGGCCCTGGCACCGTGTCCCGGCGGGTTCACGGCTTACGGGCCGGCGGCTCCAGGCTACCGGCCGGGGCGCCCGCCGCCCGCCGGGAGGCGGCCGATCGGACGAGCCGCCCGGGCCGGCTCCGCGTCCCGACGGGAACGCCGGGCCCGCCGCCCCGGAGGCGTTCCGGGGC
>NZ_JBPQTX010000640.1:0-935 GCF_051386555.1 Streptomyces sp. URMC 126 | reverse complement strand
CCCCCGCCGCGCGCCACCGCCGCCACCACCGGCGCCGCGCGCCGCGGCCCGCGACCAGGCCAGCAAAGCGACCCCGGCCGCCACCTCGGCCGCACCGAGAGCCCGAGCCCGCGGCCCCCGCGTCCAAGCCCCGAGCGCCCCGCGCTCGGCCGCCCCGAGCCCGCCGCAGACCGCCGCCCGCCACCCGGGCCAGTCCACCGGCTCCGCCCCCGGCAGCACACCCGCCGCCTCGCACAGCCGCCCGGCGGCCAGCCCGGGGACGACGCCCGGACCGAGCCGGAGGCCCGCCCGGGACAGCACGGCGGCGAGACCGAGGACGCGCGCGGCCCCGTCCGCCTCCGTGTCCGGCAGCGTCAGCCGGTCGAGCGCCGCCCCGTCGAGCACCGGGTCGAGCCCCAGCCGGGTGCGGAGGGCGGTCAGCGCCTCCTCCTCGCCGAGCGGTGTGCCGTCCGGGAGCCAGGTGTGGCCCACCGTGCGGCGGAAGCCCGCGGCCACCACGAACCCCGCGCCGTCCGCGTCCCACCACAGGCCGACGACCGGCCAGTTGTCCGCCACCGTCAGGGCGTGCGCCCAGTCCCCCGCGACCGCGGCGAGGTGGGTGCCGGAGTCGCGCCAGGACTCGGCGGCGGGCACCAGGACGCTCCAGCCCTCGCCCGCCGGGGCCAGGAGCATGGGCCGCCGCAGCAACTGCGCGGCGGGGCGTACGCGGTCGGGGGCGGCCCGGCAGAGCAACAGCAGCCCCGCGGCCGGGATGTGATCGGTAGCGGACATGCGCCAACGCTATGCCACCGCGCCGGGCTTGACTTCACGGAGCCGCGATATATCGTGTTTACCGGAGACGCGATAAGACGCGATATGCCGTACGGCCGCCTCCGGCACCCCGGCGGCCCCACCCATCGCACCCCTTCCACACCCGCACGCCCGCACACCCCCTC
>NZ_JBPQTX010000639.1:0-949 GCF_051386555.1 Streptomyces sp. URMC 126 | reverse complement strand
GTCCTGCGCCGGCGGGGGCGTCGGCGGCCGGGGGCCGGCGCAGGACGGCGACGGTCCCCGAGACGCTGGTGACCCGCACGCGGCCGGTGGCCCGGCCGAGCCGGCCGGTGAGGCGCCGGCCGACCCACTCGCCGGCCGGCCGGAGCTCGTCGAAGGCGTTGGAAACCGTGCCGGTGGCGGTGCCCGCCTCCACGACGGCGTCCGTCGAACCGGGCAGGCGCAGGGCGACGTCGCCGGAGACGGTGGTGAGGTCCAGGGAGGGCGCCGGGCCGGTGCCCGGTGCGGTGGGCTCGGCGAGGTCGATGACGATGCCGCCGGTGACCGTGTCGGCCTTCACCGCGTCGCTGCCGCAGTCGACGAGGGTGAGGTCGCCGGAGACGGAGTGGTGCCGCAGCGTCCCGGAGAGGGACTGGGCCTCCACGTCGCCGGAGACCGTCTCGGCCCGGACCGGGCCGGTCAGCCCCACCAGCGTGACGTTCCCGCCGACCCCGCGAACGTCCGTGGTGCCGGAGACGCCCGACACGACGGCGTGCGCCCCGACGACGCCGACCTTGACGCGGGTGCCGGCGGGAACGGCCAGCGTGACCGTGACGGACCGGTGGCGGAGGCCGTGGCCGAGCCGGCCGAGCAGGCCCTTCCAGGAGAGGTCCTCGTAGCCGACGAAGAGGGCTCCACTCTTGTGGGTGACGAGCAGCGGCGCCCCGGAGTGCGCGGACAGCTCCAGGCGGGCGGGGCCCGTGTCGGTGCCGACCACATTGACGGCGCCGTTCACCAGGCGCACCTCCAGGGTGGTGACCGGTTCCTCGAAGGTCAGATTCCGGGGTGCGGTCAGCGACCACTCCGACGGGGTGGACATACGGGCCTCCTGTGCGGGGCGGGGCTCGGGGGCCGGCGGCCGGGCGGTGCGCCGGGCGGCCGGGCCCGCCAGCGCCCGCCACAGCGGGGGGAC
>NZ_JBPQTX010000638.1:0-951 GCF_051386555.1 Streptomyces sp. URMC 126 | reverse complement strand
TCCCCGTCCCCTTCCTCCCCGTCGCCGGGACCATCCACCCCGCAAGTCCCGCCACCGCCCGTGCCGGACCCGTCCCCCGCGGCCGCCGCGGTCCGTGCGTCGTCCTCGCCGCACGCCGTGCTCCGGACCCCGGGCGTGCGGCTGTCACCCACCGGAGCATCGCAGGAGCACCGCCACCTCTCCGCCTGAGGCCGCCCGGGTGAGTCCGGACCGATTCCCGGATGGGAACGTTCGACGACGGGCAGTCCCTCGTTACTCGGGCGGACCCACGCGCCCGGACACGAGGAGCACGTCCCATGCCCCAAGTATCCATTCGGGACTTCGCCTTCCATCCCGGCGAACTGACCGTGAACGCCGGCGAGACGGTCACTTGGACCAACGACGAGAACGACAGCGATCACACGGTGAGCGCGGACGACGGCTCGTTCGACTCGGCCCCGTTCCCGCCGCGGGGGACCTTCTCCCATACCTTCGCCGTGCACGGCAGGTTCCCGTACCACTGCTCCCTCCATCCCTCGATGCGGGGGTCCGTCACGGTGACGTGAGAGACGGCCGCGTGACGAGCGGACGCCCGGACCAGTCCCCGTCCGGCGAGTGCGTCCGCCCCAGGGCTCTGCCGACGGGGTCGGCGGAAGCGTCCGCGCCCGACCAGGGGTCGGCGGTCCCCCAGGCGGGCCGGGCCCGGGCGGGCGGCGGCGGGCGTCCTCACCACCACCGCCCGCCCTTTCCGTGGCCCTTACGGTTCCCCAAGAACCACGAGGCCCCTTAGGGGAACCGTAAGGGCCATCAAAGTCCCCCTAGGGGTGCACACCTTCCTGCCGCTCCACGGATCCCTACGGCCACCCACGCCCCCTAGGGGCTCCACGCCCCGACAGCCGCCCCTTACACCCAACTCCACCCACGACCGACAGCCACAGCATTCGCCTCTCCCCGACCGCCTCACCCATGACT
>NZ_JBPQTX010000637.1:0-957 GCF_051386555.1 Streptomyces sp. URMC 126 | reverse complement strand
GTATAAGAGACCGTGCGAATACCGCCCCCACCTGCTCGAACGCCCTCATCCCATCGGACGAAACGACCCCGGATCCCGGCTGAACGGGTGAAGCGCGCCGCAGTATCTCCGTGGCGCGCGCCCTCGCGCCGTCGGGGCGAACCGGAGGATGCCGTGGACGAGTGGGTGATGCTGGTCCTCGCGATGATCGCGGTGATCGTGGTCGTCGTGTCCGTGATCCTGCTGCGCGGGCGGCGGGTGGGAACGGACGAGGACCCCTCCGAGACGCCCGACGTCATCGAGTACATGACGATGATGATCGGCGTGGTGTACGCCATCGTCCTCGGCCTGGCCATCGCCGGGGTGTGGGAGGCGCGGAACTCCGCGCAGGCGACCGTACAGGCCGAGGCCCAGGCACTGCACGAGGTGTACGAGCGGGTGCAGGCGTTCGCCCCGGTGACCCGCGACCAGGTGCGGGCGGACGTCGACGCGTACGTCAAGTACGTCGTCCACAAGGAGTGGCCGAGGATGCTCGA
The DNA here is from genome assembly GCF_051386555.1 of Streptomyces sp. URMC 126. NCBI lineage: Bacteria > Bacillati > Actinomycetota > Actinomycetes > Kitasatosporales > Streptomycetaceae > Streptomyces > Streptomyces sp. URMC 126. The sequence continues at coordinate 442 of NZ_JBPQTX010000637.1, read as the reverse complement.
CAACGGGCAGCTCACCGACAAGGGCAAGGAGCTGCTCGACAAGGTGCGGGCGGACATCACGTCGTACGAGCCCCGGGACGACCGGGAGAGCCAGTCGTACCAGCCGCTGCTGGACCAGGCCGGGGCGGCGGACGCGGCACGGAACGCCCGGGCGCTCAACTCCGGGGCCACCATGCCGGGGGTGGTGTGGTTCGGCCTGATCGGCGGGGCACTGGTGGCGGTGGGGCTGATCTACACCCTGCAGATCCGGCGGTCGCCGCGCGAACTGCTGCTCGCCGGGCTGTACAGCGCGCTGATCGCCTTCCTGCTCTTCCTCATCTGGGACTTCAACTCGCCTTTCGGGCATGACGTCGCGGACTCCACGGACGCGTTCACGGATCTGTTCGCCGTCTGAACCGTCGTCCCGCTCACCACCCCACCCCCGCCCGTTCGCCGCCCGAAC
>NZ_JBPQTX010000636.1:0-986 GCF_051386555.1 Streptomyces sp. URMC 126 | reverse complement strand
CCCGCGTCCTCCCCGGCCCCGGCGTTACCCTGGCCGGATGGCCACCCGTACCTGGGCCCCGCCGGGCCCCCTCGACCTGGGACGCACCCTCGGCGTCCTGGCGCGCGGCCCCGGCGACCCCGCGTACCGCGTGGCGCCGGACGGCGCGGTCTGGCGGGCCAGCCGCACCCCGGAGGGCCCGGGCACCGTCCGGATCGCCGCGCGAGGCGGCGAGGTACACGCCGAAGCGTGGGGCCCGGGCGCGGACTGGCTCCTGGACACCCTCCCCGCCCTCCTCGGCGCGGACGACGACCCCGCCGCGTTCACCCCGCGCCACCGCCTCCTGCACGAGGCACACCGCCGCCACCCCGGCCTGCGGCTGGCCCGGACCGGGCTGGTGCTGGAGTCGCTGATCCCCTCGATCCTGGAGCAGAAGGTCACCAGCGACGAGGCGTACCGCGCCTGGCGGCTGCTCCTCCAGCGGCACGGCGAACCCGCCCCCGGCCCGGCGGACGGCCCGGCCGGCCGGATGCGCGTCATGCCCGACGCGCGCGCCTGGGCGCTGCTGCCGTCCTGGGAATGGCACCGGGCCGGCGTCGACGGAAAGCGTTCGGCGACGGTCGTCCGCGCGGCCCGCGTGGCCGCCCGCCTCGAAGAGGCCGCGGCGATGGACGACGAGCGGGCCGCCACGCGGCTCCAGGCCGTGCCCGGCATCGGACCCTGGACGGCGGCGGAGACCCTCCAGCGCAGCAACGGCGCTCCCGACGCGGTGACCGTCGGCGACCTCCACCTGCCCAAGACGATCGGGTACGCGCTCACGGGGATCCGTGGCACGGATGACGCCGGAATGCTCGAACTCCTCGCCCCGTACGCCGGCCAGCGGCACCGGGCCTGCCGCCTCGTGCTCCTCACCGGCGTCCGCCCGGAGCGCCGGGCACCGCGCTTCTCGGTGAACGACATCAGGCACCTCTAGCCCGCCCGACCCAGCCCGTCCGGCGCTTGAGGAC
>NZ_JBPQTX010000635.1:0-991 GCF_051386555.1 Streptomyces sp. URMC 126 | reverse complement strand
CCACCGCCCCTCCCAGGGCCGCACACCCCGCGGCATCAACCCCCCTACCCGCGGCGCGCGTTGTGCGGGCGGGAGCCCGGTCTCCGGCGCGCGCCTCCGCCTCGCCCGACCGGCGGTGCGCCCGGGGGCGGCTCCCGTAGTATTCGACCATGGGTGACGAGCAGACCCCCGATTTCGAGCGGATCAGCATCACGGTGCCCCGCGAGCTCGCCGAGCAGTTGCGCGGCATGAAGGACGCGAACGTCATCGAGTCCGTGTCCGCCTTCGTGACGAGAACGCTGGCCGGCCAGATCGACCGCGACCGCCGCCACCGCGAGAGCGAGGAGCGGCTGCGGCGGGACTTCGGGCTGGACGAGGAGTCCATCGCCCTGGCCCGCCAGTGGGCGGACGACGCGACCGGCCGCCGCACCCGGCTGCCCCTCGACCAGTACATCGCCACCCGCCGGAGCAGCGCCGCGTGACCGTCGACGCGGTGACGGGCGTCGTCCTCGACGCCGGCTTCCTCTGCGACCTGGCCACCGACCGCAGGATCGAGCACGAGGTCCTCACGGACCGGTGGAGCTGGCACGCCGTCTCGGTCAATGTGCCGCAGACCGAGCTCGTCCTCGCCGAGCGCGAGAAGCCCGGCCGCGCCCGGGCCGCCCTGGAGCTGCTGCTGGCCCGCTGCGGCCCCTCGGTGCTCATCCGGCCGCTGGACCTGACGGCCGTCGAGGCGGCCGGGACGATGATGCGCCGGTACGCGCTCGACGACATCGCGCTCGCGCACACGGCCGCCGTCGCGGTGCCCTCCGGGTGGACCGTCTTCACCACCGCCCCCGAGCGTTACCACCCCCTCGGCGACGCCGTCGACGTGTTCGGTCTCGTCTGACGCCGGCGCTATGTCATGACGGCTCGCGCCGCGTTCGGTCCGTCCGGCACCCGGGCCGGACCCCGGTCCTCCGTCCCCCGGCACCACCCCACCGGCTTACCGGCCTGCCCTCCGCCCCTGCAC
>NZ_JBPQTX010000634.1:0-1002 GCF_051386555.1 Streptomyces sp. URMC 126 | reverse complement strand
GCGCCACCCCCGGCACCCCCATCACCCCGGCCGCCGCCGAAGACGCGCGCCCGGCCGGCCCGGAGGAAGCCGGCCGCGGCTCCGCCATCAGCCTGGAGAAGGTGCGGCGCTCGGCCCCCGGTCTCGTCAGCCTCTACAAGTCCGCGGGCGTCTCCCTGCGCAAGCGCGGCCTCGCCGGGCAGCGGGCCGCCGTCTACCTGGTGCTCGACCGTTCGGGGTCCATGCGCGAGTACTACAAGGACGGCAGCGTCCAGCGCCTCGCCGAGCAGGTGCTCGGCCTCTCCGCGCACCTGGACGACGACGGGACCGTTCCCGTCGTCTTCTTCTCCACCGAGGTCGACGGCGTCGCCGAGCTCGACCTCGCCGACTACGAGGGCCGCATCCAGGAACTCCATTCCTCCCTGGGGCACATGGGACGGACCAACTACCACCTCGCCATGCGGGAAGTGATCAAGCACTACAAGAAGTCCGGCGCCACCGACCCCGCGTTCGTCGTCTTCCAGACGGACGGTGGCCCCTACAGCAAGTCCGCCGCCGAGAAGGCCCTCTGCGAGGCCGCCAAGCTGCCGATCTACTGGCAGTTCGTCGCCTTCGGGGACCCCGAGGGGAAGGGGTTCGACTTCCTGCGCAAGCTGGACGCGCTGCCCGTGCCGGAGCGCCGCGCGGTGGACAACGCGGGCTTCTTCCACGCGGGCCGCGACCCCAAGGGCCTCGCGGACGACGCCCTCTACGAGGAGCTGACGGCCGGTTTCCCCGCCTGGCTGGAGGAGGCCCGCGCCGCACGGGTCATCCGTCAGCGCCGCACCCGCTGACCGCCTCAGGCCGACGCGGGCCACCGCTGACCGCCGCGGGCCGCCCGCCCGTCGGCCCGGAGCCGGCCGGCGGCGGCCCGCCCGAGCCGTCCCGCGTCGGCCAGGCCCTGCCGGCCCCGCCCACCCCTACCCGTGGGTCGCCCGAGACCGGCCGCCGGACGCCCTCGGCCCGGGGGGGGGGGGGGGGGCG
>NZ_JBPQTX010000633.1:0-1005 GCF_051386555.1 Streptomyces sp. URMC 126 | reverse complement strand
CCTCAAACGCCGGACGGGCTGATTCGGCCGAGCGACGGGAGCACGAGCGGGCCATGTCAGCCCGGCCGGCGTTTGAGGACGAGCGGCGGAGCCGCGATGAAGCGGGGGAGCGCGGGGGCGCAGCCCCGGCGGAAAACGGGAAGGGGTGGGACAGGGGCACAGCTCCGCAGGAAGCCACGGCCACCCCCCTCCTGGACGTCCAGAACCTTTCCGTCCGCTTCCGCATGCGCGGTGACCACGCCATAGCCGCCGTCACCGACGCCACCTTCCGCCTCCACCGAGGCGAATGCCTCGCCCTCATAGGCGAAAGCGGCTGCGGCAAATCCGTCCTCGCCTCCGCCCTCCTCGGCCTCCTGCCGGGCAACGCCCGCACGGAAGGCCACGCCTGGCTGAGCGACGGGGAGGCTCGGCTCGACCTCCTCGCCGCCGACGAGCGCACCCTCAGCCGCACGGTCAGAGGCCGCCGCGTCGGCCTCATCCCCCAGAGCCCCGCCGCCCACCTCACCCCCGTCCGCACCGTCCGCTCCCAGCTCCGTGAGACCCTCCGCGAGCTGACCGGCCGGCGCGCCGGCGAAGAGGCCGCCGCCGAACGCGCCGCGTTCCCCGCCGACCACCTCGACCGCCACCCCCACCAGCTCTCCGGCGGCCTCGCCCAACGCGCCGCCACCGCCCTCGCCCTCGTCGGCGACGCCCCGCTGCTGCTCGCCGACGAGCCGACGACCGGACTCGACCGAGAGCTGGTGGACCGCACGGTCGACGAACTGCGCGCCCAGGTGGACCGGGGCCACGCGCTCCTCATGATCACGCACGACCTGACGGCGGCCGAGCGGATCGCCGACCGGGTCGCCGTGATGTACGCCGGCCGCATCGTCGAACTCGCCGACGCCGAAGCCTTCTTCGGCGACCCCGGCCCCCGCCACCCCTACGCCCGGGGCCTGCTCGACGCCCTGCCGGAACGCGCCTTCACCCCCATCCTCGGCATGCCCCCCGAACTCGGCGACCTCC
>NZ_JBPQTX010000632.1:0-1025 GCF_051386555.1 Streptomyces sp. URMC 126 | reverse complement strand
GGGGGGGCCCCGCTTTTTTGTGTGCGCGGGGGCTCGGGGGCGGCTTGGTGCGTGAGGGGGCGTGGGGACGGGGTCAGGCGCCGGTGGTCAGGCGGGCGCGCAGCTCGCGGCGGTGCCTGATGCGGTACTTGCGGTAGACGCGGGTGAGGTGCTGCTCGACCGTGCTCACCGCGATGGACAGTTCGGCCGCCACCTCCCGGTTGGTCAGGCCGCGCGCCGCCAGGGTGGCCACGCGGCGTTCGGCTCCGGTGAGGATGACGCCGGCGGACGGCGGCGCGGCCGGTTCCGGTGCCGGTTCCGGGGGCGGCGGCGGTCGTTCGATGCCGCAGGCGAGGGCGGCCTCGTGCGCTTGGGCGAGCAGCTCGCGCGCCGCCGCCTCGTCGCCGAGCTCCCGGTGGGCGCGGCCCAGCTCGGCGAGGACGCGGGCGGTGCCGTAGCGGTCGCCGCAGGTCCGGTACAGCTCCAGGGCGCGGGTGAGCGTCGCCGGGCGGTGTTCCGCGGCGCCGGCGGCGGCCAGGACGCGCAGCGCGCCGGCGCGGGCGCGGGGGTGGTGGTGCACGGGGTCGGCGAGCCGGTCGTCCAGCAGCCGGACGGCCCGTTCGGGGCGGCCCAGGGCCAGCCAGGCCTCGGCGGCGCCGGCCCGCCAGGGCGCCAGCGACGGGGTGTCCAGGCCCCAGCCCCGCAGCGTCTCGCCGCAGGAGACGAAGCAGGCCAGGGCCTCGCGTGGGCGGCCCAGCGCGAGGTGGTTCAGCCCGCGGGCGTGCTGGTGGGGAACGGCGAAGATCGTCCGGTGCGTCGGGGCGGGGAGCCGCCGTTCCAGGAGGGAGGCGGCCGTCTCGTGGTCGCCGAGGGCGGTGTACGTCTCGGCGAGGACGGCCAGCGGGAAGGCGAGCGCCGTGCCCCAGCCCGGCTCGGGCATCAGGTCCAGGGCCCGGGTGCCGTGTTCGAGGGCGGCGGCGGTCGTTCGATGCCGCAGGCGAGGGCGGCCTCGTGCGCTTGGGCGAGCAGCTCGCGCGCCGCCGCCT
>NZ_JBPQTX010000631.1:0-1026 GCF_051386555.1 Streptomyces sp. URMC 126 | reverse complement strand
CGCCGGAACCCACCCCGGTCGTCATCGCGACGCGGCCCACGCTCATCACGCCGCTCGTCACGCCGGAACGAGGGACGCTCATCGCGCCGGAACCCACCCCGGTCATCGTCACGACGCGGCCCACGCTCATCACGCCGGTCATCGCGACGGTAGGACGGCCGATCGGCATCACGACGCTCATCACGCCGGAACCCACCCCGGTCGTCATCGCGACGCGGCCCACGCTCATCACGCCGCTCGTCACGCCGGAACGAGGGACGCTCATCCCGCCGGAACCCACCGCGATCGTCATCACGACGCGGCCCACGCTCATCACGCCGGTCATCGCGACGGTAGGACGGCCGGTCGGCATCACGACGCTCGTCACGCCGGAACCCACCGCGGTCGTCGTCACGACGGCCATAGCCACCGCCACCGCCGCCGCCGAAGGGACGCCCGCCACGGTCATCGCGGCGGAAGCCGCCACGGTCGTCGTCACGACGGGGCCCACGGTCGTCACGCCGCTCGTCACGGCGGAACGGGGGACGCTCGTCGCGCCGGAACCCACCGCGATCGTCATCACGACGGGGGCCGCGGTCATCGCGCCGGTCGTCACGGCGGAAGCCGCCGCGGTCGTCATCACGACGGCCGTAACCGCCACCGGAGCCGGCTGGCCGGCCGCCACGGTCGTCGCGGCCACCACGGTAGCCACCGCGGTCGTCGTCACGTCGGCCGTAGCCGCCGCCGGAGGGACGACCGCCACGGTCGTCACGGCGGAAGCCGCCCCGCGGCCCGCCGTGGCGGTCGCCGCCCGAACGGTCGTCGGGAGAGTTGGTGGACATCGACGTGACTCCTGTCTTGAGGTACCGCAGTCATTCTCGCGCAGCCGCCCGGCGGTCGCGCTTCGACAAAAAGCAAAAGGACCCTTGGCCCCAGCGTGAACGCTGGGACCAAGGGTCCTTGAAATATTGTTCGGCGGCGTCCTACTCTCCCACACGGTCCCCCATGCAGTACCATCGGCGCTGAAAGGCTTAGCTTCCGGGTTCG
>NZ_JBPQTX010000630.1:0-1073 GCF_051386555.1 Streptomyces sp. URMC 126 | reverse complement strand
GAGGGGACGGGACGGGCGGTGGCTGTGTGGGCCGTCGTACTGGCCTGAAGCGTCCTTGCCGCCGTCGGTGTGCGCTCCGATACTCGGCACACCGCGTTCACCAGGTTCCGCTTCGGGGCGAGCATCGGCAGCTTGTCATGAACCTGACGGATGACTGGTGAAACGCTCAACCCTCCACGAAGGGACCCCCCTTGAGCACTCACCTCATGGCCCTCAAGAGAACCGTCGCCGTCGGAGCCGTGGCCCTCGCCGTGTTCAGCCTCCAGCCCGGCGGGGCACAGGCGGACGGCCGGCCCGGCCAGGGCGTCGTCGGCGGCGTCCCCGCGCAGCAGGGCGAGTTCCCCTGGATGGTCCGGCTCTCCATGGGCTGCGGCGGCGCCCTCTACACCCGGCAGATCGTCCTCACCGCCGCGCACTGCGTCGACGGCAGCGGCGCCAACACGTCCATCACCGCCACGGCGGGCGCCGTCGACCTCAATTCCTCGCAGGCGGTCAAGGTCAAGTCCACCCGGGTCCTCCAGGCCCCCGGCTACGACGGCAACGGCAAGGACTGGGCGCTGATCAAGCTCGCCAAGCCGCTCGACCTGCCCACCCTGAAGACCGCCGGCACCACCGCCTACGACTCCGGCACCTTCACCGTCGCCGGCTGGGGCGCCACCCGCGAGGGCGGCGGGCAGCAGACGAAGCTGCGCAAGGCGGAGGTCCCGTACGTCGACGACGCCACCTGCGCCAAGTCGTACGGGAGCAGCCTGGTACCGGCCGAGGAGATATGCGCCGGCTACGTCGAGAAGGGCGGCGTGGACACCTGCCAGGGCGACTCCGGCGGTCCCATGTTCCGCAAGGACGAGACGGGTGCCTGGATCCAGGTCGGCATCGTCAGCTGGGGCACCGGCTGCGCCCGGCCCCGGTATCCCGGCGTCTACACGCAGGTCAGCACCTTCGCCAAGGACATCGCGGCCGGGGCGGCGAGCCTGGGCGGCTGAGCGGGCGGACGGGGTCGCGCGGTCCGTCCGGCGTGCGCACGTACTTCACCTCCCCGCGCCACGACGACGACTACCTGGAGTCGTGGCTGG
>NZ_JBPQTX010000629.1:0-1078 GCF_051386555.1 Streptomyces sp. URMC 126 | reverse complement strand
TGTGTATAAGAGACACCTCTACGTCCCTTCCGCACGCCCACCCGCCGCACCCCAGCGGGTCTTCTACGGAACGGAACGGCGCCCTACGGCCGCCAGGGCGATCCTGGAGGCCGCCGGACCGGTACTGGTCACCACCAGCGACCCCGGGCTGTGGGCGGACACCAAGGACTCCCGCGCGAAGCTCGGCCCGGTCCACGTCTTCGACCCGGGGCACCTCCTCGACACCCCCGACCGCCTCCGCTGGAACCCGGCCGCCGGCTGCGCGTCGCGGTCGACGGCGGCCTCGCGCGCCGCCGCCCTCCTCGCGCCCGTCCGCCCGCTCAGCGCCCTGGACTCGCTGACCGCCGACACGGCCGAGACCCTCCTCCGCTGCTGGCTCCACGCGGCGGCCGTCGACGGCCGCCCGTTCCGCCAGGTGCACCGCTGGGCCCAGGGCACCTCGGCCCACGAGCCCGTACGCATCCTCAGAACGAACCCCAAGGCGGCGGGCGGTACGGCGGGGGAACTGGAGTCGGCGCTGACCGGTCACCCGGAACGAAGGGACATGGCCCAGGAGTTGACGGCACGCGCTCTCAATGCGCTGTCTTCGGTCCACATCCGCGACGCATGCAATCCAAATCGGTCGGATGTGCTCGCGCTGGAATCATTCGTCGCCGAGATGGGAACGCTCTACGTGGTGGGTGAGGCGATTGAGGATCCCCGCACCCGCCCGGGTGCGATGCCCCTGCTGACCGCACTCGCCGCGAACGTGGTCGAGCGCGGCCGGGGCGTGGCCGAACGGTCACCTTCCGGTCGGCTCGACCCACCACTCACGCTGGTACTGGACGATGTCGCGGCGGTCGCTCCCCTGCCCGCCCTCCCGGATCTTCTGGAGGCCGGCGCCGACTTCGGTATGCCCACCCTCGCCCTGATGCGCTCCGAGGAGCAGGCCAGGGCCCGCTGGCCGCGCCACGCGCCGATCCGCTGACCCGACCGGAACGGATCCACTGACCCGACCGGGACGGCAGCACGCGGCAGCAGGCAGCAGGACCGGCACACCCCAAGGCCCCTCCCCGCCCCCTGGAAGAGGGCTCACAGC
>NZ_JBPQTX010000628.1:0-1091 GCF_051386555.1 Streptomyces sp. URMC 126 | reverse complement strand
CAGCGCCGGGACGCCCGGGGCCCAGAGGAAGGCGATGCCGCCGACGCCCGCGACGACCGCGCCGAGGGTGAAGGCGAGGAAGAGCAGGACGGTGGTGCGGCGACGGCGGGCGAGGACCTTGGAGCGGCGGGCGCGTTCGGCCTGGGTGGGGGCTGTCTGGCCGGACGCGGGCACGCCGGAGGGCCGGGCGGCGACCGGTTCGGCCGCGGCGTCCGGCTCCTGGGGACGCGCCGTCGGGACGTCCGCCTCCGCGTCCGGTGCCGGCGCGTCGGAGGAGGCGCCGGCGCGTTCGAGCTCCTTGGCGTAACGGCGCTCCATCCCCGCCCGTCCGGACAGCAGCCGGATGGCGGTGCTGAAGCGTTCCGTCGGACGGGCTTCGTTGAGCTCGTCCTGCCTACGGAGCCACATCGGCACCAAGTAGGCGGCCCAGGCCCCGACGATGACTGCGTAGATCAGGCCGCTGCTGCTCACACTGCACACGGTAGAGGGGTCCGCTCGGCGGATTCCGCCAATTGGCGCGGTGTGTCGCACGAACCGGCTGATATCTCGAACTTTTTTTGTGATTGTTGGGTTCGAAACCGAACATCGACCGTCATTCGACAGTGAAATTCGAACGTTTATTTTATTTGGCGGGAGCGGTGCCACCGGCTGACGACCCCGTCCACCGCCTCCTCCGCGGTGAGCGCGTAGACCAGGTGGTCCCGCCAGGCGCCGTCGATGTGCAGGTACCGCGGGCGCAGCCCCTCCTCGCGGAAGCCGAGCTTCTCCACCACCCGGCGGCTGGGCGTGTTCTCCGGACGGATGCACACCTCCACGCGGTGCAGGCCGAGAGTGCGGAAGCAGTGGTCGGTGACGAGGGCGACGGCGGTCGGCATGACGCCCCGGCCGGCCACGGCCTCGTCCACCCAGTAACCGACGTGCGCCGAGCACATCGACCCCCAGGTGATGCCCGCCACGGTCAACTGCCCGGCCAGCCGCCCCTGGTACTCGATGACGAAGGGCAGCATGCGTCCCGCGTGCGCCTCGGCCCGCAGGTGACGGACCATCTGCCGGTAGGTGGGACGGCGGGCGGGCGGGCCGCCTGTCTCTTA
>NZ_JBPQTX010000627.1:0-1096 GCF_051386555.1 Streptomyces sp. URMC 126 | reverse complement strand
TGTGTATAAGAGACACCCCAGAGGCGCGGGCGGGGTCTCGTGCGCTCCGGCGCGCCTCTTCCCGCCGGGCGGCTTCCCGCGGCGTCCGTCCTGGTGATTCCAGCCACAGACCCGGCCGACGATGGAGCGGCCGCTCGGTTCCCGCCTTACCCTCGACGCACCGCACGGTCACCGGCCCCCCGTCACCGGCCCACGGAGGTTCAGGCCCGCATGAAGCTCACCGTCGTCGGATGCGCGGGCTCGTTCCCGTCCACGGAATCCGCCTGTTCCAGCTATCTGGTGGAGGCCGACGGCTACCGGCTGCTCCTCGACATGGGCAATGGCTCCCTGGGCGAGCTCCAGCGTCACATCGGCCTCTACGACCTCGACGCCGTGCTGCTGTCCCATCTCCACCCCGACCACTGCATCGACATGTGCGGCTACTTCGTCGCCCGCTACTACCGGCACGACGGCGGCCGGGCCGGCACCCTCCCCGTATACGGCCCCGAGGGCACCGAACAGCGGCTGCTCACCGCCTACGGCGACGTGCCGCACCCCGCCTGCATGAGCGAGGTCTTCGACTTCCGCACCCTGGAGCCCGGCGGCTTCTCCGCCGGCCCGTTCACCGTCTTCACCGACCGCGTCAACCATCCCGTCGAGGCGTTCGCCTTCCGGGTGGAACACGGCGGCTCCGCCCTCGTCTACTCCGGTGACACCGGCCCCTGCGAGGCTCTCAACTCCCTCGCCAAGGACGCCGACCTGCTGCTCTGCGAGGCATCCTTCACCCACGGCAAGGAGGACATCCCCGACCTCCACCTCAACGGCCTGGAGGCCGGCCGGCTCGCCACCGACGCCCGCGTCGGCCGCCTCGTCCTCACCCACATCCCCCCGTGGACCGACCCCCTGCGCAACCTGCGCGACGCCCGCTCGGTCTACGAGGGCCCGGCGGAGCTCGCCCACGCGGGGGCGGTGTACGAGTTCTAGGGCGCCCGGCTCGGCCCGTCCGGCGCTGGAGGGCGACCGCGCGGGGTGGGGGGGCCGGCCCCGGACGGTTCCGTGCTCGTCCTGGATCTCGGTGTGGCCTACGTCATGGATGCCGACACCACCCGCCTCACCC
>NZ_JBPQTX010000626.1:0-1117 GCF_051386555.1 Streptomyces sp. URMC 126 | reverse complement strand
AGATGTGCATAAGAGACAGGGCTGGGGCGGCGCCCCTTCCGTTCCTAGCGTCAGGGACATGACGATCCACACACCCCACCGGCCGGAACCCCGGCCCGTGCCACGCCCCAACCCGGCCGCCCGGCTGGGTCTTTGGAGCGCGCGGCACCGCCGGACCGCCGTCCTCGGCTGGCTGCTGTTCGTCGTACTGGCGGCCGGGCTCGGCGGCATGGCCGGGACGGCCGAGATGACCGTCGCCGAGCAGGGCGCGGGGGGCTCCGCCCGCGCCGAGCGGATCCTCGCCGACGCGGGCATCGAGGAACCCGCCGGCGAGACGGTCATGGTGACCGGGCGCGCGCCGGGCGACTGGCGCGCCGCCGCCGACGGGCTCGGCCGGGCCCTCGACGCCACCGGCGTCACCACCGGCCGCAAGCCGCCGGTGCCGTCCGCCGACGGCCGGGCCGCCCTGATCCGGTTCGCCGTCAAGGGCGACCCGGCGACGGCGGGCGAGCGCGTGGGGCCCGTCGTCGACGCCGTCGCGGAGGCCCGTAAGGCCCACCCCGACCTCGTCTTCGACGAGTACGGCGAGGCCGTCGCCGGGAAGTGGCTCGACGACATGCTCGGCGACGACTTCGCCACCGCCGAATGGACGGCCGTCCCGCTGGCCCTCGGCATCCTGCTCGTCGTCTTCGGCGCGGTGGTCGCCGCCCTGCTCCCCGTCGGCCTCGCCGTCACGGCGTTCATCGCGGCCAACGGCCTGCTGGCCCTCGCCAGCCACGCCCTGCACGTCTCACCGACGACCGCTTCCGTGATGCTGCTCATCGGCCTCGCCGTCGGCGTCGACTACTGCCTCTTCTACCTGCGACGCGAACGCGACGAACGAGCCGCCGGACACGACCCGGAGACGGCCCTGCGCATCGCCGCCGCCACCAGCGGCCGGGCCGTGCTCGTCTCCGGCCTCACGGTGATGGTCGCGATGGCCGGCATGTTCCTGTCCGGGCTGATGCTCTTCGAGGGGTTCGCGCTCGCGACCATCCTCGTGGTGTTCGTCGCGATGACCGGGTCGGTCACCGTCCTGCCCGCGCTGCTGTCGTGGCTGGGGGACCGGGTGGGCAAGGGGCGGGTGCCGTTCCTGGGC
>NZ_JBPQTX010000625.1:0-1118 GCF_051386555.1 Streptomyces sp. URMC 126 | reverse complement strand
CTTGCCGTCCGCGCCGTCCACCCCATCCGCGCCGCCCTCCCCAGCCGGCCGGGGCCCGGACGCCCCCGACCGCCCGGCCGCCTCCACCCTCCGCACCTGGGCGGCGACCAACCGCTCCGGGATCTCCGCCCGCGAAGGATCCCCAAGGCTGGTGGCGAAGAACATGGACAACACCTCCCCCGACCGCACCACAGTGATCAGCGTGGGCGCCTCCTCCACCGCGTTGACGAGCCGGTAGGCCACCGCCTCGTCCCCCAGCCGGGGCGCCCGCACGGTCTCGACCGCGTCGAACACCTGCCGTTCGCCCTCACCGGTCCGCATGGCGAAGCCGCCCGCGCAGGCCGCCGCCGCGCCCCGCAGCCCGTCCAGGGTGGCCGCCGCCCCGCCGGGCCGGTACTCGGCGATCCGGACGGTGCCGAGCAGGCCCTCGTCGGGGCCGTCCTGCTCGCCCGAGAACGTCGTCACCACCGAGCCCAGCGGCTGCGGCTGCGGGCGGGAGCCCAGCGCCGTGGCCAGCGGCCGGCAGCCGGCCTCGTCGGCCGTGGGCACGCCACGGCCCGCCGAGCCGGCCGGCGCCTGCTCGATCACCAGCCCGGGCACCTCGTCCTTCGCCAGTTCGACGCCGCGGAGCCGCTCGGTGCGCCGCTCGTCGCCGGTCGCCACCGGGCCCTCGGTCTCCTCGGGCTCGCCGGGCTCCCCCGGCGCGGGGCCCCGGCCCCGGGCGTCCGCGGCCCCCACCGCGCGCTTCCCGTCGTTCCCGTGACCCGCTCCGCCCCCCGCGCAGCCGGTCACCGGTACCAGCATTCCCACCGTCACGACCGCACACAGCGCGGCCGCCGTTCTCGCCTTCACAACCCCCACCCTTCCAGTCGTCCGGGGCCCGGACCCGTCACGCCACACCGGCGTCCCCCCGGTCCGCCGCCCCGCACCCGCCGCCGTCGGTCTTCCGGCGCGGGCCCCCGTGCGGGACGTCTCGATCACTTTCGAGCTTCCAGGATGAGCGGAGGCCACCACGATTGACGCACGAGGACGTCACAGCGCGAACACGAAAAGCGAACTAACGTTCGCTCCAATGAAGGCGGCAGTCACCCCGCGCGCCCCCGGTTCACCCCCGGCAC
>NZ_JBPQTX010000624.1:0-1121 GCF_051386555.1 Streptomyces sp. URMC 126 | reverse complement strand
CGTCCGCCCGGCTTCCCCGCGAGGCCCCCGCCCGCTTCACCGACCTCCTCGCCGCCGAGTGGATCAAAGTCCGCTCCCTGCGCTCCACACCCTGGATCCTCGCCCTCACCCTCCTGTTCGTCATCGGCTCCGCCGCCGCGGCGACGGCGGCGGACCACGTCGACCGCCCCGGTCCCGCCGACTTCCTGCCCGGTGACGCCTTTCCGCCGGCCGGCTCCTGGGCGCTGACACTCGTCGCCGGCAGCGCCGGAGCCCTCGCGATCGTGAGCGAGTACGGCACGGGCCTGATCCGCGCCACCACCGTGGCCGTCCCGGCCCGCGGATCGGTCGTCCTGGCCAAGGCGGTCGTCACCGCCGCGCTGTGGACCGCGGTCGGCGCGGTGGCCGCCACCGGGTCCTTCCTCGTCTCCCAGGCCGTGCTGAACGAGCGGCACGCCGGCGTCCCGATCACCCATCCCGGGGTGTTCCGCGCGCTGGCCGCCACCACACTGCTGGCCCCGGTCTGCGCCCTGGTCGGCCTGGGCCTCGGCGTCCTGCTCCGGCACGCCGCCGCGACCACGGTCACCTGCTTCTTCCTCCTGCTGGTGCTGCCGCCCATGTTCTCGGAACGCGACCGCCTCACCGCGGAGCTCCGGCACGCGTTCGTCCCGTCCGCCTGGTCACGCCTGATCCAGAACTGGGAACCGGACCCCGGCTCCCTCGGCCACTCGGCGACGGTTCCCGGATCCTGGACGGTGTACGTGCTCTGGCCGTTGGTCACGGTCGGCTCGGCGGTCTTCGCGGTGCGGCGCCGGGACGTGTGACGGCGTGCGGCGGCGGTCGTCGGGTGCCGGGCACTCGCTTCCAAAGCGGTGTGGCGCACCGAAAGCGCTTACCGGCAGGCGCTGAAACGTCTCGTGGACCGTGCGGCACACACATCGCCGCGCGAACCGGCGGCGTCATCCGCCGCTCAGCGGACAGGTTGGCCACATCCGACTCATCCGGACCGGTGGGCACTTGACGCGCCTCGCGTCGCCAAAGCATCCTCCGACCACTCCCACGGCCCGACCACTCCCACGGCCCGAACACCTTCACGGCCCGCCCGCACCCACCGCCCCTCACTACCTCCACGGCTCCTCATC
>NZ_JBPQTX010000623.1:0-1143 GCF_051386555.1 Streptomyces sp. URMC 126 | reverse complement strand
GGGGTGAGTAGGGGAGGCGGGGGCGCGGGTCAGTCCTCGTCGTGCCGTCGTCGGGCGGCGTTCACTCAGGCCGGGGGCCTTCGTCACGTGGCTCCGGAAGAAGGGTGGAGGAGCGGCACGGGGCGGGCGCGTGGGGCGTCCCGGCGCTCCTTCGCCGTCCGGCCGCTCATGCGACGGCGGTGATTCCCCCAGGCCGGGAGCTCATGTAAGGTAAGCCTTACCTTATTCGAACTGGAATGGTGGGGGAACCCGTCGTGGAGCAGACTGAACTCTCCGGCCGCGTCGCGCTGGTCACCGGCGCCGGACAGGGCATAGGCGAGGCCGTGGTCAGGGCCCTCGTCGAACGGGGAGCCCGGGTCGCGGCCCTCGACGCGGTGCCCGACGGCATCGAGAAGCTGGCGGCGGAGTACGGACCCGACCGGGTCACCGCCCACACCGCCGACGTATCGGACGCCGCGGCCGTCGAGGCCGTCGTCGAGGAAGTGGAGACCTCGGTCGGCCCGCTCGGCATCCTCGTCAACGTGGCCGGGGTCCTGCACCCTTCGCCCGTCGTCTCGCTGACCGACGAAGCGTGGGAGCGCACCTTCGCCGTCAACACCACCGGCGTCTTCGTCGCCTCCCGCGCCGCCGCCCGCCGGATGGCCGCCCGCGGCACCGGCTGCGTCGTGACGGTCGGTTCCAACGCGGCGGGGGTGCCCCGCACCGGCATGGCCGCCTACGCGGCGTCCAAGGCGGCGGCCACCATGTTCACCAAGTGCCTCGGCCTCGAACTCGGCCGCAGCGGCGTGCGCTGCAACGTCGTGTCCCCCGGCTCGACCGACACCGCCATGCAGCGGGCGCTGTGGACGGACGACGAGGCGCCCGCCCGCGTCGTCGACGGCGACCCCGGCACGTACCGCGTCGGCATCCCCCTCGGCCGGATCGCCGAGCCCTCGGATATCGCCGACGCCGTCGTGTTCCTCGTGTCCGACCGCGCTCGGCACATCACCATGCACGACCTGTACGTCGACGGCGGGGCGACGCTGCGCGCCTGACGGATCGTTTCCGTCGGCCGCCGGGACGGCGAGGCCCTCGCGGCGCGGTCAGGCCGCCGCCCTCCTCGGCCGCCCTCCCCGGCCGTACTCCGGCCCGCCGGCCCCCTCT
>NZ_JBPQTX010000622.1:0-1157 GCF_051386555.1 Streptomyces sp. URMC 126 | reverse complement strand
GACGCCACGCGCGGCAGCCGGAAGTCCCACACCGGCTCCTCGTCCAGGAACACCGGCCCCGTCTCGTCCGTCGAGGGGGCGCCGCCCCGCCGCGGCCCGGCCGGGCCCGGGCTCCGCGGTACGGACGGCGGGGCGACCGGCGGCGGCGTCACGGGCAGACCGGCCGGCGGCGCGGGCAGCGGTTCGCCGGCCGCGGGCGCGGGCCGGCTCGTCCCGGGGACCCAGGCGGTACCGCTCCAGTAACGGATGTAGCCGGGGATGGACGGGTCCGGGTAGAAGCCGGCGCCGGGGCTGCTGCCGGCGGATCCCGGGATGGGTGCGCTCATGGTCTCCGGTGTCCCGTATCTGTTCGGCCCTGCTGGGATGTCAGGCAGTCTGCCGCACTGGCGTGGTGTCCTGTGTACCGCTCCGGTGCCCGTGCTCGCGACTGCGGACGCGTTTCCCTGTGACATCTATGCGCAAAAGACAACCCGGGGCGCGGCCAACAGGTCTACCAGACGGCATTCCTCCGTGGGATGCGTTGCCGACCGAACCACTCACACGTGCGACCGAGAACACCACGCGGTGCCGCATGCGGGTGGTGTGGAGGGTGAGACGCGGGAGCAGGCGAGGAGGCGGTGCGAAGTCGCGTCATGACCCGGGGCCGGTCCGCTCTGTTCTGTGCGGACCCGGTTCGCGAGAGACCGCGCACCGGGCACTGGAACGGAGCGAGAGGGCGCACTTCATGTATTCCGTGGTGGAACGAGACCTGGAGATCGACCTGGTGCTGTCGCCGGGACACCGTGTTCCGGTGCCGGCGCGGCTGCACTACCGGGCGGAGGATCCGTACGCCGTGCGGATCTCCTTCCATGTGACGTCCGACGAGCCGGTCAACTGGACGTTCGGGCGCGAGCTGTTGACGGAGGGGCTGCGCCGGGCCAGCGGTACGGGCGACGTCCGGGTGTGGCCCGCGCGGGTCGGGGGCCGGTCGGTCGTATGCGTGGGACTGACCTCGCCGGACGGCGAGGCGCTGCTCCAGGCGCCGGCCGAGGAGGTGGCGGGCTGGCTGGCCGGCACGCTGCGGCTGGTGCCGCTGGGGGCGGAGCGGGAACTGCTCGGACTCGACGAGGGGCTGAGGGAGTTGCTGGCGCAGGGGGCCTGAGGGGAAGCGGCGGGGC
>NZ_JBPQTX010000621.1:0-1160 GCF_051386555.1 Streptomyces sp. URMC 126 | reverse complement strand
GGTGTGCCCCGGTCCCGCCCTTTCACCGTTTCCGGAGGGGGCCCGCCCCCACCACCCCCGGGGCGGCCTCCGGCAGCCCCGCCAGCGCTCGTACCACCTCATCCACCGTGATCCGCAGCAGCCGCGGGTCCGGTCGGCGGCCGTGGGGGTCGCCCGGGGGGCCGGGGTGCCAGAGAGCCGCGTGGCGCGGAACGGGCGGGGGGCCCCAGAGAGCGGGCGACACCGGGCCGAACAGGGTCACGCTGGGGGTGGCGTGGGCCACGGCCAGATGGGCGATCCCCGTGTCCCCGCTGACCACCGCGTGCGCCTCCGCGACCAGCGCCGACAGAACGGCGAACGGCAGCCCGCCGGCCAGCGGGCGCGCCCCAGCCGCCGCGACCCCCCGTACCAGTTCCTCCTCACCGGGCCCTCCGGTGACCACCACCTCGCGGCCCGTCCCGACGAGGGCCCGCACCACCGCCGCGTACCGGTCCGCCGGCCAGCGGCGGGCGGGCGACGCCGCTCCGGGGTGGACGACCACCGCGCCGGGGGCGGGGGAGGGGGCGTCGGGACGTGGGAGGGCCAGGTCGCCGACGTCGGCCGGAACACCGTAGAAGCGCAGCAGCCGGCACCAGCGTTCGCGCTCGTGTTCGTCGGGGCGCCAGGGCGGGCCGGTGATCTCGGGGGTGTCCGGGTGGGCGAACGCCAGCAGCCGGCCCGGCCGCAGCGCGGAGAGCAACCGGTGGCTCGGCGGCCCGTTGCCGTGCAGGTCGACGGCCGTCTCCGGCGGGCGCCCGGTCCAGTCCAGGGCGGCCGGGACGGCCCGCCCCGGCGCGGCGGCGGGCAACAGCCGGTCGACGGCACCCGTGGCGGCGGCGACCGGGTCGAGGTCCGCCGGCGCGGCGAGGACGATCTCGTGCTCCGGGTACGCGTGACGCAGCGCGCGCAGCGCGGGCACCCCCGCGAGCAGGTCCCCGAGCCCCAGCGCGCGCAACACCAGCAGCCGGGGCCGCTCCGGCCCGGCCGCACCCTCCCGCGCCCGGGTACGCCCCGCCTCCTCGCTCACCACGGACCGGCCTGCGGAGGCCGCGCGCCCCGGGCGGACCCGCGCCCCACCCGCGCCGACCGGCCCGACACACCGGCGTCCTGAGCGGGCCCCACCCCGAACGGCCCGCCACCGC
>NZ_JBPQTX010000620.1:0-1173 GCF_051386555.1 Streptomyces sp. URMC 126 | reverse complement strand
CACCCCGCCCTCGTCCGTACCGGCCCCGGTGCCGGCGTCCGGCCCCGAGGCGCCTTCCGGCGCGGCGGGTGCGGCGACCGGGTCCGGCGGATCGCCCGTCGCGGCCAGGGCCGTCCCCGGGCCCGCCATGACGGCCGCGCCCACGGCCGCCGCCACCAACGCGGACCGGACGGCACACCTCCGGTGCCCGGCGTCCTCGTCACGCTCCGGAGTCCCGCGGCCCCCGCGGGGCGGGGCGGCCACACGGCCGCGCCCGGGGCGCGCCCGGCCGTCGGGTATCGGTCCACCGGCTGACGTCCGCACCGTTCCACCGCCTTCCGCCCTCGGCCCGTGGTCCGCCACGGGTGCGCGGTCGATTGCCTCAGGCACCGCTCCGCCAGCTTCTCAACGGTCCGCACGGCCCGCACCTCACGGCGGTCCGCCGCTCCGCCGGGCCTCCCACCAGCGCGGACCCGGGGGGCGGTGCACCGGACCCGGGCCCCTACTCCGCCGGGGTGGTCATCGGCACCCTCAGGAGTGAGGTAGAGTTTTCTCTGTCAGCAGGCGCCGCTAGCTCAGTTGGTTAGAGCAGCTGACTCTTAATCAGCGGGTCCGGGGTTCGAGTCCCTGGCGGCGCACAGACAGCCGAGAGGCCCCTCACTCACCGTGAGGGGCCTCTCGGCGTTTCCGGCGCGGGGAGTATGTCCGGCGCCGAAGGCCGGGCCCCGCCACGGCGGACCGGACGGGTGACGGGGAACGAACGTAAGAGGCCATCCGTGACCATTTCTGCGACATTCGCACACGTCTCCGACTGACATACCGCTTTGCCCGGTAAACCGATCGTTTCGCCTTGCGATCATGAAGTGGCGTCGGAGATCCTGAACGGCGGCTGTGATCCCCGTCTCACCGTGCACACAGTGAGCCGGGAGACATCGGAGGGAGCCGGTGTCCAGGCGCCCGCGCCGGCCGTTGGGGGGTCGGCCGGGGTTCATGTACCGGCGTACCACGCAGTGCTTCTGCGTGTGGGGGGAATGACTCATGACGTCCACGCCTGCCGACGCACGGCGGCAGATCCCGTACGACCCGCCCCGCGATCCCTCGGTCACCACCCGGCTGCGCATCCCGGCGCCCCCGGGACCGGACGACCGACGGCGCAGACCCGCGTCCCACCCGTACCGCCCGCCCCGCGCCCCC
>NZ_JBPQTX010000619.1:0-1177 GCF_051386555.1 Streptomyces sp. URMC 126 | reverse complement strand
CCCGCGGGCCCCGCGTCCGCCGGCCCCCGACCGCCGACCACCGGAGCGTCCACGATGCTGGACCTTGCCCCCCAGCTGAGCCGCTGGTGCGCCCAGGGGCGCGACTTCGCCGTGGCCACCGTCGTCGCCACGCGCGGGAGCGCGCCCCGGCGGCCCGGCGCCGCCCTGGCCGTCGCCACCGACGGCACGGCCGTCGGATCGGTCTCCGGCGGCTGCGTCGAGGCCGCGGTCTACGAGCTGTGCCGCCGGGTCCTGACCACCGGCGAGTCCCTGGTCGAACGCTTCGCGGGCGACCCCGACGACCCGTTCGCCGCCGGCCTCACCTGCGGCGGCACGCTCGACGTCCTCGTCACGCCGGTCCGGGCCGGCGGCCCCGCCGCGGCCGCGCTGGCCGCCGCCGCCCGGGGCGAGACCGTTGCGCTGGCCCGCGCGCTGGACGGCCCCACCGGGCCCGGCTGCCTGCTCGTCCGCCCCGACGGCCCGCCGTACGGCACCCTCGGCGCCGGCCGCCCACTGGACCGCGCCGCCGCCGAGGCCGCCCGGACCCTCCTCGACGCCGGCCGCAGCGGCGTCGTCGACGTCGGAGCGGCCGGGCCGCGCTGCGAGGCGCCGGTCAGGCTGTGGGTGGAGACCACCGCGCCCCCGCCCCGCATGATCGTCTTCGGTGCGATCGACCACGCGGCGGCCCTGGTCCGCGTCGGCTCCTTCCTCGGCCACCACGTGACCGTCTGCGACGCCCGGCCCGTCTTCGCCACCGAGGAACGCTTCCCGGAAGCGGACGAGGTCGTCGTCGACTGGCCCCACCGCTACCTGGACTCCCAGCGGCTGGACCCGCGCGCGGTGCTCTGTGTGCTCACGCACGATGCCCGGTTCGACGTGCCTTTGCTGGTACGGGCGTTGCGGCTGCCCGTCGCGTACGTGGGGGCGATGGGGTCGCACCGGACGCACCGGGAGCGGGTGCGGCGGTTGCGGGAGGCGGGGGTGAGCGAGGCGGAGCTTTCCCGGTTGCGGTCGCCGATCGGGCTCGATCTCGGCGCTCGCACGCCGGAGGAGACTGCCGTCTCCATTGCCGCCGAGATCGTTGCTCATCGGCATGGGGGGAGCGGGCGTCCGTTGACGGGGTCGGAGGCTCCGATCCATCGGGCGGTATCGGCGCGGCGGACGGTGCGGGCTGTCT
>NZ_JBPQTX010000618.1:0-1186 GCF_051386555.1 Streptomyces sp. URMC 126 | reverse complement strand
TCGCCACGCGCCTCCGGGTCGGCCAGATCGCAGGTCCGGACGCGAACGGGCACTCCGTGCCCGTCCCGCAGTTCCCCTAAGCGGCTGTTTTCCGAAACCTCGCCGTCCTAACGTTCGTTGAGGTGTCAACGTGTGTGAGACGTCGATGCCTCGATGCAGCGATTCCCTGATTCCCTGACCCTGATCCGACCTGCCCCCGCCGTGGCGTCGACGGTCCGGTGGCCGGTGGCCGGTGGCCGGTGGCCGGTGACCGATGGCCGGTGACCCTGCCCCTGACCCCGGTACCGGTGACCACCGGACGTCGAACCATCCGTGCGGCGTCAGTGACCCGAGGAGCCTCGCGTGACCGAGTCCAAGAGCAGCCCGCTCACTTCCGAGCTCTACCAGTACATGATCGACCACAACCCGCCGCTCGACCCCGTACAGCGCGCCCTGGTCGAGACCACCCGCTCGCTGCTGCCGGACAGCGCGCACCTCCAGGTCGCGGAGGAGCAGGCCCCGCTGCTCGCCTTCCTGGTCCGGCTGACCGAGGCCCGCGACATCCTGGAGATCGGCACCTTCACCGGCCTCTCCGCCCTCTCCATGGCCCAGGCGCTGCCCGCCGACGGCCGGCTGATCGCCCTCGACATATCTGAGGAGTGGACGGCCCACGCCCGCGAGGCCTGGGCCAAGGCGGGCGTGGCCGACCGTGTCGAACTCCGCCTCGGCGACGGCCTGGAGTCGGTCCGCGCGCTGCCCGCCGAGCCGCATCTCGACCTCGTCTTCCTCGACGCCGACAAGGAGCACTACATCGACTACTGGGAGGAGGCCGTCCCCCGGCTGCGCGCGGGCGGGCTGATCGTCGTGGACAACGTCTTCTTCCACGGCGAGGTCGTCGACCCCGAGGCGTCGGCGGCGGGCGAGGGGGTCAAGGCGTTCAACGACCATGTGGCGGCTGACCGGCGAATGGAAGCGGTCATGCTCACGGTGGCGGACGGGTTGACGCTGGCGCGGAAGAAGGGCTGAGGGGATTCGGGTTGCGGGTTTCGGGCGCCGGGCTTCCCGGGCTGATGGGGCCTTGGCCCTCCCGGTCTCCTGAGTCTCCCGGACTTTCCGAGTCTCCCCGGGTCTCTTAGGGCTCCCCCCCGCCTCCTGCGCCTCTCGGGTGTCCGGGGGCGGGGCGGTTCGGAGTCTCCGGGTGCCGGGG
>NZ_JBPQTX010000617.1:0-1205 GCF_051386555.1 Streptomyces sp. URMC 126 | reverse complement strand
GGGGAGGGGGCCTCCGGTGGGACTGTCTGCGGAGGGGGAGGGCGGAACGGCGGACTGACGGTCCATGACGGGACTCCAGAGGGTGTTTCCCGGGCACGGGGAGCTCGACGGGAGACCGCACCGGCGGCGCTGCCGGGTACGGGTGCGCGGCACGTCCCTGCGCGGGCGCGGCGCCTTAAGGATTTCCGCGGACGGGTAAAGGGCGTCCACGGGGAGGGAGTTGTGCGACCGGCCGGCCCTGTCCCGGGGCCGTGCCGTACTGGAGTGCCGAACCGGCGGACGGCACCGGACACGCCGGCGCCACGACGGCCGCGTCACCGGCCGCCCGAGCCGGGGTACGGCTCGTGCCGGGAGATTAACTCACCGGTAACCGGGAGCGCCAGGGGGCCCGGGCGCGACTTACCATGTGGTCCAGGCCACTCGGGGAGGAGAGCAGGAAATGGAAGAGGAATTCCGCGTACTGCTGAAGCGGGTACGGGCCGAACTGGTCTCCCCGGCCGAGTTCACGGCGTACGAGCGGCTGGTGGCGCTGGCCGGAACCGACGGGCGGGCCGCCCGGGACGCGCTCGCCGAGGTCCTGGTCGCCCCCGAACAGCCGCTGTGGGCGCGGGAGATCGCCGCCTTCGCGCTCGGCGTCCAAGGGGACCGGCGGGCCTTCGAGACGCTGGTGCTGCTGCTCAACTACCGGGAGCCGGTGCGGTGCGCCACGGCGGCGCACGTGCTCGCGCGGCTACGGGATCCGCGGACCGCCCGGGCCGCGGCCGCCCTCGCCACCAATCCGCTGCGCACCGCCTATGCCGTCCACCCCATCCGGCTGCTGACCGAGCTGCGCGCGCCGGAGTCCGTGCCCGCTCTCCTCTCCACCCTGGAGCGGCTGCTGGCCGCCCGGGACCACTGCTGGCCCGTCGCCCGGGCGTGCGTCGAGGGGCTCGGTCTGCTCGGCGACCGCCGTGCGGAGGCGACTCTCGTCGCCGCGCGCGAGCATGAGCGGTTGCGGCCGGCGGCGGTGGTGGCTCTCGCCCGGCTCAACGGGAGGCCCCTCCCGACCGTCCGCGCTCGGAACGCGCCGCGGGCGTGAGGCTTGCCCCAGACCCGCCCTTTCGCCGTTTCCTGGGGGCGAGCCCCCAGCCCCCCGAAACCGCGCTTCGCGCGGTTGTCCTCAAACGCCGGACGGGCTGGAGTGGGCGCCCCTATTCAGCCCGTCC
>NZ_JBPQTX010000616.1:0-1208 GCF_051386555.1 Streptomyces sp. URMC 126 | reverse complement strand
CCGGCGCAGCAGGCCGCCGAGCCCCCGCCCCCGGCCCCGGCCCCGCCCCGAAATATTGAGGCGCCACCCCACCCGCCCCCGGCGCATCCGGCAGGGGCCGAGCCGCGAGGGCAAGCGCCGCCGCCGGATCGACCACACCCGCCCCGAGCTCGTCGCTGCGCCCACCAGGCGGCGCGTCCCGCGCACTCTCCACGAGGAGCCTCCGCACCTGGGCCGGGCCCAGACCGGGATGGGCGGACCGGACGAGCGCCGCCGCGCCGGAGACGAAGGCCGCGGCGGCGCTCGTCCCCCACCCCTCGTAGTAGCGCCGGTCGGGGTCGGCGATGACGACGCCGACGCCCGGCGCGCTGAGGGTCGCGTACCACCGCCGAGTGGAGAAGGCGGCCCGGCCGCCGTTCCGGTCGACGGCGGTCACGGCGATGACGCCCGGGTACGCGGCCGGGTAGGAGGCGTGGTCGCCGTCGCGGCCGCCGTTGCCGGCGGAGGCGACGACGACGGCGCCCTTGGCGAGGGCGTAGCGGACGGCGGCGTCCTCGTCCGCGTCCGGATGGGCGGTCGCGCTGTCGTCGCCGAGGGAGAGGTTGATGACGTCGGCGCCGTGGTCGGCGGCCCAGCGGATGCCGGCGGCGAGGGCGCCGCCGCGTGCGCCGCGCGCGCGGGCGCGGGCCGGGTCGCCCTCCTCCAGGATCACGCGCACGGGCAGGATCCGGGCCTCGGGGGCCACGCCGAGCACCCCGTCGCCGTCGCCCGTCCCGTGGCCGCGCCCCGCGACGATCCCGGCCATGGCGGTGCCGTGCCGCGCCCAGGACCGGTCGCCGCGCCCGGCGCCGAAGCCGACGAGGTCCTTGCCGGGCAGCACCCGGCCGCGCAGGTCGGGGTGGCCGGCGTCGACGCCGGTGTCGAGCACGGCGACGGTGACCCCGGCCCCGCGCGTGGTGCGCCACGCCTCCTCCAGGTGGAGCGCGTCGAGTGCCCACTCCTGCGCCCGGACCGCGTCGGCGCGGGCGGGTCCGGCGCTCACGACGGCGAGGACGGCCGCGAGCGCGACGGCCGCGAGGCGCGGCCTTACGGGGGCGGCCCGTCCGGTGCCGGACCGCGGGCCGCCTCCGGGTCCGCGGTTCGTGCCGCGCGAGACGGCGTGAGGGAACCGCGCGACGCGCCGCGGCGCCCCGGCCCCCGGGCCGCTCGAACCGAACCACCGCCCCGCC
>NZ_JBPQTX010000615.1:0-1217 GCF_051386555.1 Streptomyces sp. URMC 126 | reverse complement strand
GTGTCCTCAAGCGCCGGACGGGCTGGTGGTGTCGGGTGGGCGGTCGGAAGGGCCGGATCTGCGGTACGCCCCCGGTGTCGTGCCCGTCCAGCGGCGGAAGGCCCGGTGGAAGGCGGTGTCCTCCGAGAAGCCCAGGCGCGCCGCCAGCTCCGTGGTCGGTTCGCGGCCGGCGGCGAGGGCGGCGAGGGCCGCGTCGCGACGCACCTGGTCCTTGATCCCCCGGTACGAGGTGCCCTCCGCCGCCAGGCGCCGGCGCAGCGTCGCCGGGCTCACGGCCAGCCGCGCCGCCGTCTCGGGGGCCTCCGGCAGACGGGCCGGGCGGTGGCCTTCGCGCAGCGCCGCGGTCAGGGCCCGCCGGACCTGTTCGGCGACGGTCGTGCCGTAGTCGCGGCGGAGCAGCAGGTCGGCGGGGGCGCGGCGGAGGAGGTCCGCCAGGCCGGCCTCGTCCCGCAGGACCGGCGCGGACAGCCAGTGCCGGGCGAAGCCGGCGCCGGTCCTGCGGGCGCCGAACCGCACCGGGCAGCCGAACATCCGCTCGTACTCCACCGCGTACGGCGGTGCCGGGTAGGCGAACTCCGCCCACCGCAGGACGATGTGCCGGCCGATGAACCAGCTCGCCAGCCGGTGCCAGACGACCAACGCGCACTCGGCGAGAAAGCGCCCTTCCGGCAGTCGGCGGATGTCGTCCCGGAGCGTGAACACCGCCTCCTCCGCGCCCACTTCCAGCGCCAGGTCCGGGCCGCAGGGGAAGAGGCCGTAGAAGCGGACGGCCCGGTCGACGGCCGCGCCGAGGTCGGGACACCCGACGCACGCGTGGCACATCATCGCGAACGTCCCGGGCCGGCTGGGCGCCGTCGCCAGCGCCAGGAACTCGTCCCGGGTCACCCGCCGCACCGCGCGGACCAGCCGGGTGAACTGCTCGGGCGTCACCCTGCCCCGCGCGTCCCCCGGCAGCAGCGGTGGGATGCGGGCGGCCTGGAGCAGGGGGACGGGGTCGTGGCCGAGGCGGACCGCGCCGCCGAGCGCGGCCCGGACGAAGTGCGCGCCGACCGTCCGCTCCTCGTCCGGTTCCTGGAGCGGCGGTGTCGAGAACGCGTCGTTGCGGGGCGGGAGTTCACGCATGGGGGCATGGTGCGCCGAGCGGTGCGGTCTGAGGTGCCGAGCGTTCCGGTCAATCCCGGGGCGGGGTGGCGTGCGTATGGTCCGGGGTGCGGCCG
>NZ_JBPQTX010000614.1:0-1253 GCF_051386555.1 Streptomyces sp. URMC 126 | reverse complement strand
CGTCCGCGGCGCCCGGCACGCCGCCGGTGGCGCCCCCCGTACCGCCCGCCGCTCCGGGAGGGCCGCCCGCGCCTCCGGTGCGGGATGCCTCGGCGGCACCCGCCGCCGGTGGCGCCCCGCCCGTCGCTCCTCCGGCGGCCCGGCCGCCGTCGCCCGGCGAGCCGGCCGGCGTGGCCGATTCGATCACGCTCACCAAGCCGGCCGCGGCCGTCGAGCCGCCCACCGCCGTCGACGCCACCCCGCCACCGGGTCTCCTCGGGGCGCCCCTGCCTCCCGGGCCGGAGGCCGCGCCCGCCCGTGGGCGCGCCCTGCGCTGGGCCGCCGTGGGCGCCGCCGCGTTCGTGGTCGGCGGTGTGGCCGCGGCCGGCGTGCTGCTGGTGAACAAGGACGGCGGGGACGGCGGGAAGGACGACCGGGCCTCCCGGTCGTCCACGAGCCGCGACCACCGTCCGGACGGGCCCGCCCCGGCGCCCGCCGCCTCGGGCGCCGCCGCGGCCACCGCTTCCCCCGCGCCGGCGGACTCCCCGTCCGCCGGCCCGGCGTCCCCGTCGGCCGGACCCTCCGCAGGCCCGTCCGGTACGCCCGGTCCGTCGGGCGGTCCGTCGGAGGGCGCGGACGTCCCCACCGGCGTCCGGACCGCCGCCCCCGACGCGCACGAGCACGTGACGGACCCGAGCCGGGAAGCACCGAAGAACTATGAACTGACCGCCGCCCCCGAAGGCTTCGCGCTCGCCGTCCCCGAGGGCTGGCGCCGCGAGGACAAGGGCAGCGGCCAGATCGACTGGCGCGGTCCCACCGGGCCCGAGCACCTGCGCGTCGGCATCGTGAAGAAGGCGGACCAGCCGGCGTACGAGCACTTCGCCGAGCTGGAGCGGACGGTCGCCAAGGAGGACGGCTACCGGCGGCTCCAGCTCACCCGCAACACCTTCAAGGGCCGCCCGGGCGCCCTGTGGGAGTGGACCTGGAACGACCACGGCCGGACGATGCACGCCGTCAACCAGGCGTACGTGGACGCGTCCGGGACCGAGTACGCCATCCTCTTCCAGGGCCGCGAGGGCATGGGCAGCCCGGAGGGGTGGCACCGGACGTTCGACACCGCGCTCGACCACTGGACGGCCGGGAAGGACTGAGGCCGGGAAGGGCCGAGGCCGGACAAGGACCGAGGCCGGGGCAAGGGCCGAGGCCGCGAAGGACCGAGCGGGCCCCTCAGGGGCCATCCCGGGGCGTGGGGACGCCGGCCGTCCCCACGCCCC
>NZ_JBPQTX010000613.1:0-1260 GCF_051386555.1 Streptomyces sp. URMC 126 | reverse complement strand
TCCTCCGCCCCCGCCGGCTCCGCCGTACCCCCGCCCTGCGGGACCTCGTCGCGGGCACCCGCTGGCATCCCGGGCAGCTCGTGCTGCCCCTGTTCGTCAAGGAGGGCATCGCCGAACCCGCCCCGATCGCCGCGCTCCCCGGCGTCGTACAGCACACGCTGCCGTCGCTCCGCAAGGCCGCGCGGGAGGCGGTGGCCGCCGGGGTGGGCGGGCTGATGCTGTTCGCCGTGCCCGAGCGGAAGGACGCCGTCGGCTCGGCGGCGCTCGACCCGGACGGCATACTCCAGCGGGCCCTGCGCGAGACGGCGGACGAGGTCGGGGACGCGGCGGTGGTGATGAGCGACGTGTGCCTCGACGAGTTCACCGACCACGGCCACTGCGGCGTCCTCACGCCCGACGGACGCGTGGACAACGACGCCACCGTGGAGCGCTACGCCGCCATGGCCGTGCTGCACGCCGGGGCCGGCGCCCACTGCGTCGGCCTGAGCGGCATGATGGACGGGCAGGTCGGGGCCGTGCGCGCGGCGTTGGACGCGGCGGGGCACCAGGAGACGGCGATCCTCGCGTACACCGCCAAGTACGCGTCCGCTTTCTACGGCCCGTTCCGTGACGCCGTCGAGTGCGACCTGCACGGCGGCGACCGCACCACCTACCAGATGGACCCGCGCGACGCCGCCGGAGCGCTCCGCGAACTCGCGCTCGACGAGACCGAGGGCGCCGACCTGGTCATGGTGAAACCCGCCTTGTGCTACCTGGACGTCCTGCGCGCCGTCGCCGACCACGCGCGCGTCCCGGTGGCCGCGTACCAGGTCTCCGGGGAGTACGCGATGGTGGAGGCCGCCGCGGCGCACGGCTGGATCGACCGGGAACGGGCCGTCGACGAGACGCTCACCGCCATCCGCCGCGCCGGCGCCGAGGTGATCCTCACCTACTGGGCGGTCGAGGCCGCCCGCCGGGCGGGCTGAGGCACCGGGGCCGGTGCCACGGCCAGTGAGGTGAGGAGTCCGCCGCGCACCGCCCATCGGGCGATTCCCGGCGGACTCCGCCCCGCGGGACGCCGCCGGAGGGCGGGCGCTGGTAAGTATGGGCCGCTCCCTGTCGTCGGCCGCTCGCTGCCGTCGTCACCCCGCCGTCGCCCCCTGTCGTCGTTCCGCCCGCCCGGGCGAGGAGACCGCGTGCCCCAGCCGGACCAGCCGGACCAGCCGGACCAGCCGGACCCGCCCCCGCCGCGCACCCCCGGGGACGGCCGTGGCTGACGCC
>NZ_JBPQTX010000612.1:0-1273 GCF_051386555.1 Streptomyces sp. URMC 126 | reverse complement strand
GAGGCCGGTACTTCGTCGGTGGCGTCGCTGAATTCGGCCGTGTCGCGGCCGGCGGACGCGTCTGTGTCCTCCGGGGCGTTCGTCTTGTTGTCGTCCGCGTGAGCGGCGGAGGGCTCCTGCGGGGAGCCGTTGCCTTCCGCGTTTCGGGCGGTGTCGGAGGCCGGTACTTCGTCGGCGGCGTCGCCGAAATCGGCCGAGTCGCGGCCGGAAGGCGCGTCCGTCTTGTCGTCGTCCGCGTGAGCGGGGGACGGAACCTTCGAGGAGTTGTTGCCTTCTGCGTCTCCGGTGGTACCGGAGGCCGGTACTTCATCGGTAGCGTCGCCGAAATCGGCCGCGTCGCGGCCGGAGGCCGCATCCGTGCCCTCGGAAGTGGCGGAGGTGTCCGCCCCCTCCCGCTCCGCGTCGTCCCCACCGGACGCCTTCCCGGAGAAAGCGCCCGCCTCGGTGCCGTCCCGGCGGGTGGCGTCGGACGCGGGCGCGTCCTCGGCAGTGCCGGTGGGAGCGGCCGTGTCGCGGCCGGAGGCCCCGGTGGTGGCCGAGGTGACCGTCTCGTCGCCGTCCTGGCGTGTGGCGGACGATGCGGGGGAGTCGTCGCTCTCCGCGTCGTCGGGAGCGTCGGTGGGAACGGCCGTGTCGCGGCCGGAAGCGGCGTCCGCGTCCTCAGGGGTGTCCGAAGCGTCCGGCCCCTTCCGTTCGGCGCTGTTCGCGCCGTCCGGCTCCTGGCTGTTCCGGCCCTGGTCGGTCGCCTCCGGCGCCGACCCGCTCCGCGCGCTGCCCGTCGCCGTGGCCGGTGGCCGCTTCGCGGAGGGACGGCCCGCGAGGGCCGTGCGTGGGTCCACGGGACGGCGGCTCGGATCGCGATCGTCGGAGGAGGCGTCCGTCGGCGTCGTCTGCTCGTCAGGTGCGTCGGGGGATCGGCCCGCCATCCATGTCTCCTACGTCGCGTGTCCTGGTGCCGCGGGGCGGATCCGGCGATTCGTCGGACCCCTGAGGTCCGTCAGGCCCGTGGGGCCCAGTAGACCCAACAGACCCGAGGGAACCGGCGACGCACGACCTGACACGCTCGATGCGCCCGGGTATCCCCGGGCGCGGGAAGAGGACGGTGTGAATCGCCGCCGGGGCCCAGGGCTCCGTACAGGCTTTTCCCCCGGAGCCTGCGGGCCGTTCACCGTGCGGCGGCGACAGCGTAACCGATCAGTGTTCGACGGCGGCCGGGCAGACCCGGCCGGGGGGGGGGGGGGGGGGGGGGGGGGGGGGGGCGGGGGGGGGGGGG
>NZ_JBPQTX010000611.1:0-1295 GCF_051386555.1 Streptomyces sp. URMC 126 | reverse complement strand
GTCCAGGCCCCCGCCCGCACCGCCGTCAGCGTCCCCTGCCGCGCACCCGCCCCCGGCTCCCGCGCCCATCGCGCCGCCATGCGTTCCGCCCCATCGGCCTGCTCCGGACCGGCCTCCGCCGCCCGGCTCCCGCCGCCGCCGGCCGTACGGCCGTACGGCGCGCCGGCCTCCCACGGCCTCGCCCCTGCTCCGGCCCCCGCCGCGTCCCCCGCGGCCATCGGCCCGGCGACCTCCCTCATCACCGTTTCCAGGCTGACGTGGACGGTGCCGAGCAGGGCTCCCAGGCCGCGCGACTGGGCGGCGGTGAGTTCGCCGCCGTCGCGGTGCCTGCCCTCGACCCAGGGGTGCAGGGCGTAGCAGCGGCCGCCGAGGACGGCGACGGTCGATCCGTCGTCCGCCGCCACCGGCGGGGCGACCGGCAGGCCCAGGGCGCCGAGCCGCTGTGTCGCGGCGTGCTGCCGGGCGATGGCGGCCCGGTCGCCGTCGAGGTGGTGCTTGAGGAAGAAGTGGCCGCGGCTGGTGGAGAGCCGGTACCCGTGGTTGAGGAGGCCCTCGGTGAGCGGTTCGCAGGCCAGGGGCTCGCCGGCGTGCCGGTAGCGGCGTAGCAGGGTGCGCAGGGTGCCGCCGTCGGGAGGTGCGACAGGGGGGACAAGTGAGCGCGGCACGCCCCAAATGTTAGTTCACGACGAGTGCGCGGCCTGTCGCGCGGGTACGCCTTCGAGGTGGTGCAGGGTGATGAACTGCGGTTCTATGCACAGGTATTCGGGGAGGAACGGGGTGTTGTCCGCCGCTCGCGGGGCCGGGCCGAAGCGCGGCAGCTCCGCCGGGCCGGGGGTGAACCGCCGTGCGGTGCCCACGAATTGGACGTGCCAGACGTTCTCGTCGCCCTCCTCGCGCCCGCCGAAGTTGTCGGCGTTGTAGGCGATGACGCTGCCGTCGCAGGCCCGGCTGTAGCCGTAGCCGCCGTGCAGCCGCACCAGCACCCGCCCGTCGGAGACGATGTGCCGGGTGGTGATGACGAACGGGAGCGCGCGCAGGGTCACCGAGAGGCGCCCGTAGGGGGCGCGTCCGAGCAGGTCGAGCGCTCGCTGTTCGTCTGTGGCCGGCGGCGCGGCCGGCGGTACCGGTGAAGGCATGGGCCTTACTCTGCACCGTCACGTTCGGTGTACGTAGAGCCACCCGCCCCGTCACGGCCGGGACGTTGGTCCCTAAACGGGCACCCTTACGGGGATCCCCGACCGGGCGCCGCCGGGCGCCCCGGGCCCCTAAGGTCCATCCCCCTCCCGGCCCCTCAT
>NZ_JBPQTX010000610.1:0-1299 GCF_051386555.1 Streptomyces sp. URMC 126 | reverse complement strand
GGCCCGCGCCGGGGGGCGGGGCCGGACGGGGCGTCCTGAGGCGGACCGGACGCCCGGGAACGCCCGTTCGTCCGCTTCCGGGTGTCTTCCCCGGTTCCCCCGCCGGGTGGTGCTCCGGGCGCCGTGGACCGCCCGTCCGGAGGAGCGACGGGGCCGCCGCCGGGCCGTCCGCCCTACGATCGCGGAGTGGATACGACGGACGCGTGGGACACGGACCGGACGCCGACGGCCGCCCGCGCCGCTGGTACCGGGCCGGTCGTGGGCCTCGCGGCGTCCTGCCACCCCGTTCCGGCGGTCGCCGTCACGGGGCTGGTGACGGGGTCGGCCGTGGCCGCCGGGCACACCGCGGCCGGCTGCGCGCTGGTGGCGGGCGCGGTGCTCACCGGTCAGCTGTCCGTCGGCTGGTGCAACGACGCGTTCGACGCCGCCCGGGACGCCGCCGCCGGGCGGCACGGCAAGCCCGTGGCGGCGGGGACGGTCCGCCCCCGCACGGTGTGGATCGCGGCGTGGGCGGCGCTCGCGCTGTGCGTCCCGCTGTCGCTGGCCGCCGGCCCGCTCGCCGGGACCGTCCACCTGGCCGGGGTGGCGGCCGCCTGGGCGTACGACCTGTGGTGGAAGGCCACGGTCTGGTCCTGGCTGCCGTACGCCGTGGGTTTCGCCTCGCTGCCCGCGTTCGTGACGCTCGGTCTGCCCGGGGGTCCGTGGCCCGCCTGGTGGGTCGTCGCGGCGGCGGCGCTGCTGGGCGCCGGCGCCCATCTGGCCGACACTCTCCCGGACATCGCGGCCGACCTCGCGGTCGGCGTGCGCGGACTGCCGCACCGGCTGGGCGCGCCCGCCGTACGGAGGGTGCTGCCGGCCGTCCTCGTGGCGGCCACCGCCGTGCTGACCCTCGGCCCGCCAGGACCGCCGTCCGCCCCGGGAACGACCGCCCTGGCCACGGCGGCACTCACCACCCTCACCGGCTCCACACTCGCCCACCGCCACCCCGGCGCGCCGTTCGCCGCAGCGGTTCTGGTGGCGGGCGTGGACGTGGCACTGCTGCTCGTCGAGGGGGCGGTAACGGGCTGAGGCGTCGCGGGGCCGGGCCCGGCGGCGCGGCGGACGGCCTGCGGCTGGGCCGGGGTCCGTGCGACGCGGTGCGGTACGGGTCGGCGGCCATGGCGCGGGCCGTCTTGCACGACCACCGGCAGGCGCGGGGTCCCGGCCGGGCGGCCCAGGCGGGGCCCGTACGACGCGGTGCGATACGGGTCGCCGACCATGACGCGGGACGTCTTGACAACCACCGGCAAGCGCGGGGTC
>NZ_JBPQTX010000609.1:0-1307 GCF_051386555.1 Streptomyces sp. URMC 126 | reverse complement strand
CTTCTCCCTCTCCCCCGCCCTACCGCGTCAGCACCGCCCGCTCCCCCGCCTCGACGGCCACCGGCAGGTCGTTCCCGGGCGGCGGGAAGGGGCAGATGAAGTGGTCCGCGAAGGCGCACGGCGGCAGCACCGCGCGGTTGAGGTCCACCTCCACGCGCCCGGCGGCGTCGGGCGCCGGCGTCCGCAGGAAACGGAACCGGGGGCCGTCCGCTCCGCTCGTGGCATCGGAGAACACCGCCCAAAGCGCCCCGTCGGCCTCCTCCGCCACACGCAGCACCCGTACCTCACCGGCCAGTTCGAAGGACAGCTCGCCGGACAGACTCAGCCCCCGCTCCCGGCCGTCCGCGTTCCCGACGAGGACCGTGCGCCTCCGGTCGTACGGACGGTAGCGGCCCGGCCGCACCCAGCGGCCGTCGTGCGGGAAGGCGTCGATACCGGCGAACTCCCGGCGGGCGGGCGCGGCCGGGTCGAAGACCCGTACCGCCCACAGCCCTTCGCGGCACAGGACGACCAGCCGCCGGGCGCCGTGCGCGGCCCGGGCCGCGGCCGGGCTCGCGTCCGCGGCCAGCCGGGCCTCGCCGGCGAAGGGCTCGCCGTCCAGCACCAGACCGTCCTCCGGCGCGGCGGCGAGCAGCACGCCGTCGTCGTCCCCGGCCCACCGCCCGGGGACGTCCGGGAGCCGGCCGCCGGGGTGGTCGGCGAGCCAGTGGGTGGCGGTGAGGGCAAGCGGCCCGTAAGGGGCCGAGGCGGTCTCCCGGCGCAGCTCGCGCCACTCCGCCCACTGCTGACGCGCATCGTCGGTGTTCATGGGCGCCCACTTTTCCATACGGCGGCACCGCGGCACGCGCTCCCGGCCCAACCCCTCACCGGCCGACGGCTGTTACGCACCCCCACCCCGCCAGCGCCCACCGCGTCAACGCCCACCCCGTCAGCGCCCGCCGCGTCAGCGCCCACCTCCGTCAGCGGTTACGTCGCCCCGTCAGCAGCCACAGTCGCACCCGCAGCCGTCACACCCGCAACCATCCCCGCAGCAGCTGCACTTGTCGCAACAGTCGCAGCAATCACAGCAATCGCTACAGTCATCGCACTCGCACTTATGGCACCACCCCTCACGAGGCTTGCCACTCCACGGATCGTGGTACGGGTCCCGGCAGCACACCTGGCAGGTGCAGAAGAGCCCGGCCCACACCGCGCATCCGGCCAGCAGTCCACGCCGCCGCCCGTGCTGCGGGGGCTCCGGCGGCGCGGGCGGCGGCGGCATGACGGGCGGCGGCCCGAACGCGGCCCGCACCCCCACCCCCTCGCCC
>NZ_JBPQTX010000608.1:0-1333 GCF_051386555.1 Streptomyces sp. URMC 126 | reverse complement strand
TGTGTATAAGAGACAGGTTTTCGGGGTGGTGGGCGCTGGGGTGCGTGTTCGGCGTGTTCGGCGTGTTCGTGTTTGTGCTGGTGATTGAGGTCGGGTCCGCGGCGGGAGGACGGTCGGTCGACGGCGTATGACGGCCGGTGGGTGCGTGACGGCTGCCGGCCCTGTGGCGGCCTCCGGGGCGCCGGGCCGCCGCCGAGTCGTCGGACGCGGTGCCCCAGAAGCCGTCACCGTCGTAGGTGCCGTAGCTGTTGTCTTGGCTGCTGCCGTAGTTGCCGTGACCGCCGTGGCCGGCGTACGCGTTGTCGCCGCGCAGGTCGGGTCCCTCCCGCCACGACCGCTGCTCGCCTGTCCCCGTCATGCCGCGTCCTCCCGTACGTACCGGACGGCCTGGCCGACGTGTTCGGCCATCCGCCGGGCGTCGTCCGCCGCCAGGCCGGCGATCTTCACGGCGCCCGCCGTGGAGGCGGTGGTGACGACGACGGTGGCGAGCCCGTAGTGGCGCTGGAGCGGTCCGACCGTCGTGTCGACGGTCTGCACCCGCGAGAGCGGCGCGATGCGACTGCGCTGCCAGAACCAGCCGTTCGCGGTGTAGACGGCGGTCTCGCCCACCTCCCACGCGTGGATCCGGTAGCGCCACGCGGGCATGGCCAGCTGGTAGCCGAGCGCGGGGACGACCAGCACGACCGCGACGAGCGGCGCGAGCCAGGGGAGGGCGCCGGGGAAGAGGAGCGCGGACAGCGTGAGCAGGATCGCCGCGGTCAGCAGCAGTGGTCCGCTGAAGGTGAGCAGCGCCTGCACCGCCCACCAGCGCCGGGCCCGGGGGTCGACGCGGTGGCGGGGCGGCCGGAGGGTGACGGGCGAGCCGCCGCCGCCCGTTCCGGTGGTGTGCATGGAGGTCCCCCTGGGACGACCGGGAACTTTTCCAGGTCAGTTGTATTGCTACCGTCATCGGTAAGGTATGGCAATACGACCGACTTGTAAAACGGAGGTGACCGTCGCGGTGCCGAAGCGCGTGGACCACGAGGAACGCCGGCGTCTGATCGCCGAGGCGCTGTGGCGCATCGCGAGCTCGCGCGGCCTGGAGGGTGCGAGCCTGCGGGACGTGGCCGCGGAGGCGGGCATCTCGCTCGGGCAGTTGCAGCACTACTTCGCGGGGAAGGACGAGATGCTCGTCTTCGCGTTGGAGCACATCACGGGCCTCGCCGAGGCGCGTATCCGGGCGCGGATCCTGGCCCTCTGGGGGGCGGGGGCCGAGGCCGGGGCCGAGGCCGCGTCCGGGACCGGATCCGGGCCGGGGCCCGGGGCCGGCGCCGACCCCGGCGCCCCCTCCAGC
>NZ_JBPQTX010000607.1:0-1335 GCF_051386555.1 Streptomyces sp. URMC 126 | reverse complement strand
ACCCCGACCCGCCGACTCCCACCCTCCGCATCAGGAAGGCTGCCGACCTTGAGCACCGAAGCGTACGTCTACGACGCCATCCGCACCCCCAGGGGCCGCGGCAAGGCGAACGGATCCCTGCACGGCACCAAGCCCATCGACCTCGTCGTCGGACTCCTCCACGAGCTGCGGCGCCGCTTCCCGGACCTCGATCCCGCCGCCATCGACGACATCGTGCTCGGCGTGGTCAGCCCGGTCGGCGAGCAGGGCTCGGACATCGCGCGGATCGCCGCCGTCGCGGCGGGGCTGCCGGAGACCGTCGCCGGCGTCCAGCAGAACCGCTTCTGTGCGTCCGGCCTCGAAGCCGTCAACACGGCCGCCGCCAAGGTCCGTTCCGGGTGGGAGGATCTCGTCCTCGCGGGCGGCGTCGAGTCCATGTCCCGGGTGCCCATGGCCTCCGACGGCGGTGCCTGGTTCGGCGACCCCATGACCAACTTCGCCACCGGCTTCGTCCCGCAGGGCGTCAGCGCCGACCTGATCGCCACCCTCGGCGGGTACACCCGCCACGACGTCGACGCCTTCGCCTCCCGCTCCCAGGAGAACGCCGCCCGGGCCTGGAAGGAGGGCCGCTTCGACCGCTCCGTCGTCCCCGTACGCGATCGCAACGGCCTCGTCGTCCTCGACCGCGACGAGCACCTGCGCCCGGGCACCACCCCCGAGACCCTCGCCAAGCTCAAGCCCTCCTTCGCCGGCATCGGCGAGGCGGCCGGCTTCGACGCCGTGGCGCTCGCCAAGTACCACTGGGTGGAACGGATCGACCACGTCCACCACGCCGGCAACTCCTCCGGCATCGTGGACGGCGCCGCCATCGTCGCCATCGGCAACGAGCGGGTCGGCGAGCGCTACGGGCTCACCCCGCGCGCCCGGATCGTCTCCGCCGCCGTCTCCGGCTCTGAGCCGACGATCATGCTCACCGGCCCCGCGCCCGCCTGCCGCAAGGCGCTGGCCAAGGCCGGGCTGACCATCGACGACATCGATCTCATCGAGATGAACGAGGCGTTCGCCGCCGTCGTGCTGCGCTTCGCCGACGACATGGGCATCGGTCTGGAGAAGATCAACGTCAACGGCGGGGCCATCGCCCTCGGCCACCCGCTCGGCGCCACCGGGGCGATGCTCCTGGGCACCGTCGTCGACGAGCTGGAGCGGCAGGGCAAGCGGTACGGGCTGGTCACCCTGTGCGTGGGCGGCGGCATGGGCGTCGCCACCGTCGTCGAGCGCCTCTGAGCGGCGGGCAGCCCAGGCCCCCGGATCCGGCCCGGCCCCGCCGGGCAGCCCGGGACCTGTCTCTTATACACA
>NZ_JBPQTX010000606.1:0-1380 GCF_051386555.1 Streptomyces sp. URMC 126 | reverse complement strand
CGCCTCCCCGTACCCCCCTACCGCCGTCAGTCGTCCACGCTTAGCAGCGGTCGCAGCGGCTTCGGCAGGTGGTTCTCGCAGGACTGCCGGGACGTCTGCGTCAGGGCGTCGTCCACGCAGGTGTAGTAGTCCCGGTAGATCAGCTGGAACGAGAACGTGGACACCGTGATGACCAGCGCCAGCCCGCCCATCACCAGCCCGCTCACCGCCGCCGTCGTCTGCGGCCGGAAGCCGCCGGCCTGCGGCGCGGGTGGCTGGGCCGCCGAGCCGTCGTCGGCGCGCCGGCCGGACTTGGCGCGCAGCGAGCTGACAGCCCAGTAGACGGAGAGCGCCCCCAGCAGCAGGGCGACCTCGGGCAGGCTGAAGAGCGCGAAGAAGAAGCCCCAGAGCCCGGCGAGGAGCGCGTAGCGGGCGCGGCGCTGGGCCGGGTCGGTGGGGTCCCAGCGCGGGCCGCCGCCGGGGCCGCCGTTGTCGGGGCCCTGGCCGCCGCCCTGCGGGCCGCCGAATCCGCCGCTGTGGCGGCCCGGCTGCCGGCTGCTCCACTGGCTGCCCCAGGCGGGCGGCTGTCCGGAGCCGTCCCGGCCGTCGGAACCGTCGGCTCCGCCTCCGCCCTGCGGCTCACGCGGCTGCCACGGCCGGTCCGGCCGGTCGGCCGGCGGCGGCGCGAAGGGGTTGTCGGCGTCGGCCGACGGCTCCCGCCGTCCCCGGCCCTCCTGCTCCCCGTCACCTGAGCCGCCCCAGGCGCCGCGGTCACGCCCGTCGCGCTCACTCTGCCCGTCGCGGCCGTCGTGCTCGTTCCCGCCCTGCCCTTCCGGGCCCCAGCCCTCCCGGCCCTGCCGCTCCGGCGACCGCCGTTCGCGCGCCGCGAGCAGTACCGGCCGGGGGCCGAAGGAGGCGGTGACGGAGGCGGCGGCCGGCGCCGCGGACGGCGTGAGGTCGCTCGGCGCCGCCTCCAGGGCGGACGGCCGCGGTCCGGCGGACGCGGCGGACAGCGGGAGGGGGCGGTGAACCGCGGGGCGGCGTCGGTCCGGCATGTGGAGTGTGTCTTCCCCTGGTCTCGTCTGTGTCGCGTCCTGCGGTGGGCGTCCTGCCGAGTCGCGTGCTGCACGTCGAGCGTACGGCCGCGAGGCCGGTTTTCCGGAGCCGATCCCGTGCCGCGTCGGCCCCGGCGGACGCCTGGCGGACGCCGTCCACAGACGCTACCTTCCGCGCGCGCCCCCGTCCCGCGGGGGCCGTCGGGTGTGCCGGTATCGTTGCTGGCGGTCGGCGGCTTCGTAGAGTCCCCCGTATCCGGGGACCGCTCTGTCTCGTACGACCATACAAACCGCACC
Organism: Streptomyces sp. URMC 126; assembly: GCF_051386555.1. NCBI lineage: Bacteria > Bacillati > Actinomycetota > Actinomycetes > Kitasatosporales > Streptomycetaceae > Streptomyces > Streptomyces sp. URMC 126. The sequence goes on along the minus strand of NZ_JBPQTX010000606.1, from coordinate 49 downwards.
GCGCGCGAGAAAGGGCCCGCCGTGGCGTCCCCCGCCCCCCAGGCTCACC
>NZ_JBPQTX010000605.1:0-1380 GCF_051386555.1 Streptomyces sp. URMC 126 | reverse complement strand
CCTCGGCATGCCCCCCGAACTCGGCGACCTCCCCGCCGGCTGCGCCTTCGCCCCCCGCTGCCCCCGCGCCGGCGACGCCTGCGCCACCGTCCCGCCGCTCACCGGCGGCGTCGCCTGCCACCACCCGAGGAGCGCCCGTGCTTGAGCTGCGCGGCATCACCGCCGGCTACGAACCGCGCCGGCCCGTCGTCCGCGACGCCTCCCTCACCGTGGCCGCGGGCGAGGCCGTCGGCCTGCTCGGCCCCAGCGGCTGCGGCAAGTCCACCCTGGCGCGGGTCGCGGCGCTGCTGCACCGCCCCGACGCCGGCACGGTGACCCTGGACGGCGAACCCGCCCGCGGCTGGCGGCACCGCGCGCCGCGCGAGCAGCGCACCGCGTTCGGCGTGGTCTTCCAGCAGCCGAGGATGTCCGCCGACCCCCGGCTGCGGCTGCACGACCTGATCGCCGAACCCCTCCGGGCCACCGGCCGCCGCGCCGAGGTCCCCGACCGCGTCCGCGAACTCGCCGCCGCCACCGGCCTGACCGACGACCTGCTCGTCCGCCGCCCGCACGAGGTCAGCGACGGCCAGCTGCAACGCGCCTGCCTGGCCCGCGCGCTCGTCCTCCGCCCGCGCTGGCTCGTCTGCGACGAGATGACGGCGATGCTCGACGCTTCCACGACGGCCGCCCTGGTCGCCGTCGTCGAGGACTACCGCCGCGAGAGCGGAGCGGGCCTGCTGGCGGTGGGCCACGACCCGGTCCTCCTGAACCGCTGGTGCGACCGGACGGTGCGCTGGCGCGACGTGGCGAGCGCCCCGGACGACACGACGCGAGCCGCCGACCGCACACCGGCCGCCGACGACCTCGGTCTGCCGGACTCCGCGCCCCCGGCTCGCTCGGCGAAGCCGGCTCCCGCCGGGAGCGAGACCGAGTGACGGCTCGGGCAGCCCCGCCTCCGCCCCTGCCGCCGGCCGCCTTCGGCCCGTCCGCCTCAGCACCATCCCTCTTCGGCCAGGCCGGGAGGCCGACGGCGCTCCACGGACCGGCCCGCCGGTTCCGGCCGGCCGGCGGAGGCGCCCCCGGGAGCGGGGGCGGCCGACAGGAGGCGCCCTCGCGCCGCCCCTCGGCCGCCGCCCGCCCGTCCGGCCGCTTCCCGGGGGCGCGCACCAGGCTCCCCCCCCAGAGCATCGCCGCTCGTCCTCGAACTCCCCGGAGAGGACACCCCGACAGACCGGACAGCGCGCCCGGGCACGTCACCCAGCCCGTCCGGCCCGGACGGCGAACGGCGCCGGCAGGCCCGGCCGGCGGAGGCGAGCCCGCCCGGCGCCGACGGGCGGCGGCCCCGGGGGCCCCGCACCCGTACCCCCGCCGCACCCCGTACCCCCGCACCCACCTCCGACC
>NZ_JBPQTX010000604.1:0-1391 GCF_051386555.1 Streptomyces sp. URMC 126 | reverse complement strand
AAGAGACAGCCGAGGAAGCGTCCCTCCCGCCCCTCAGAGCGACCTGAGGAGCACGGCCGGCCGTTCGACGCAGTCGGCGACGTACCGGAGGAACCCCCCGGCCGTCCCCCCGTCGCACACGCGGTGGTCGAACGTGAAGGACATCTGCACCACATGGCGCACGGCCAGCTCCCCCTCGTACACCCAGGGCTTGGGGACGATCCGGCCGACGCCCAGCATGGCCGCCTCGGGGTGGTTGAGGATGGGAGTGGAGCCGTCGACGCCGAAGACCCCGTAGTTGTTGAGGGTGAACGTGCCGCCGGTCAGTTCGGCCGGGCTCAGCCGGCCCTCGCGGGCGGCCTCGGTGAGGCGGGCGATCTCGGACTGGAGGGACGCCGTGCTGCGCGTGTGCGCGTCCTTGACGACCGGGACGACCAGCCCGCGTTCGGTCTGGGCGGCGAACCCCAGGTGTACGGACGGCAGTCGGACGATCTCCCGGGCCTCGGCGTCCACCGTCGCGTTGAGCTCCGGGAACTCGGCCAGCGCGGCCGTACAGATCCGGGCCAGCAGGGCGAGCAGGGAGATCTTGGTGCGGCCGGGTCCGTCGTTCATGGCCCGGCGGGCGGCGAGCAGCTCGGTCGCGTCGGCGTCCACCCAGCAGGTGGCGTCCGGGATCTCGCGCCGGCTGCGGCTCAGCTTCTCGGCGACGGTCCCGCGCAGCCCGCGCAGGGGTATGCGTTCCCCACCCGTCACCGCCGGTTCGGCCGCCGCCAGCGCGGTGGCGCGTTCCACGTCGGCGCGGAGGATGAGCCCGTCGGGCCCGGTTCCGCGCAGGGTCGCGAGATCGATGCCGCGCTCCCTGGCCAGCCGCCGTACGAGCGGTGAGATCACGGCCAGGGCCCGGCCGGGTGCCGGGTGGCCGTCCGCCGCAACACCGTCCACAGCCGTGCCCGCCATGGACGGCCCGCCGGCCGTCGCGGGGACCGAGCGGTCCTGCGGCCGGACCCGTGCCCGGCGTGCGGCCGGGGCCTGGGTCCCGTATCCGACGAGGACGTTGCCCGAGCCCTCGTCGCCTCCCTGATGGACCTGATCCATGTCGGGGGCACCGGCATCGGCCGCTTCGCCGACCGCCACCGTCAACAGCGGTGCCCCTACGGGCAGTTCCGTACCCTCCTCGCCGAAGCGCGCCGTGACGACGCCCCCGTAGGGGCAGGGCACCTCGACCATCGCCTTGGCCGTCTCCACCTCCACCACCGGCTGGTCCACGGCCACGACGTCACCGACGTCGACAAGCCAGCGGACCACCTGCGCCTCGGTGAGCCCTTCCCCGAGGTCCGGCAGCGCGAATTCCCGTACGGCGGCCATCAGCGCACACCCCCCAGCGTCCCCGACGCGCCCCGCGCCCCCAAGGC
>NZ_JBPQTX010000603.1:0-1396 GCF_051386555.1 Streptomyces sp. URMC 126 | reverse complement strand
CCCGCGCCCCGCTTCTCCGCCACCCCCGGCTCCCTCCGCCGGCCGCCCGCGCCGGCCGGCGCGCACACCGAGGAAGTCGCCCGCGACTGGGGCGTTCCCGGTCTCCGACAGAAGGGCCCGCAGTGATGGAACAGATGAAGCGCCGGCTGTTCGACGACCGGCACGACGCCTTCCGGGCCACCGTACGGACCTTCCTCGAACGGGAGGTCGTGCCCCACTACGAGCGGTGGGAGGAGGACGGCGTCGTCTCCCGCGACGTCTGGCGGGCGGCCGGCAAGCAGGGGCTGCTCGGCATCGCGGTGCCCGAGGAGTACGGCGGCGGGGGCACCCCGGACTTCCGGTTCGGCGTCGTCCTGGCCGAGGAGTTCGCCCGGGCGGGCGCGGCCGGGTTCGCCGCCGGGCTGCACAACGACATCATCGGCCCCTACCTCACCACCCTCGCCACCGAGGAGCAGAAGCGGCGCTGGCTGCCCGGCTTCTGCGACGGCGAGACGGTCACCGCCATCGCCATGACCGAACCCGGCGCCGGCTCCGACCTCCAGGGCATCCGGACCGCCGCCGTGGACGAGGGCGACCACTGGCTGCTCAACGGCTCCAAGACGTTCATCTCCAACGGGATCCTCGCCGACCTGGTGATCGTCGTGGCCCGGACCACCCCCGAGGGCGGGGCCAAGGGGCTCAGCCTGCTCGTCGTCGAGCGGGGCGCGGAGGGCTTCGAGCGCGGCCGGAACCTCGCCAAGATAGGGCAGAAGGCGCAGGACACCGCCGAGCTCTTCTTCACCGACGTCCGCGTCCCCAAGGAGAACCTGCTCGGCGAGGTCCACGGCGCGTTCGGCCACCTCATGGCCAACCTCCCGCAGGAGCGGCTGCAGATCGCCGTCGCCGCCGCGGCGGCGGCCGAGCACCTGCTGGAGATCACCACGCGGTACGTCAAGGAGCGGGAGGCCTTCGGCCGGCCGCTCGCCCGGTTCCAGCACATCCGCTTCGAGCTCGCCGAGATGGCCACCGAGTGCGCCGTCACCCGCTCCTTCGTCGACCGCTGCGTGGAGGAGCACGCCGACGGGCGGCTCGACGCCGCGCACGCGTCGATGGCCAAGTGGTGGGCGACCGAGCTGCAGAAGCGCGTCGCCGACCGGTGCCTCCAACTGCACGGCGGGTACGGATACATGGCCGAGTATCCGGTGGCCCGGGCCTTCACCGACGGCCGGGTGCAGACGATCTACGGGGGCACGACCGAGATCATGAAGGAGATCATCGGGCGGTCCCTGCTGGCGTGACCCACACATGACTCCGTAACCGGGGATCGTCCGGATCGCGGTTCGCCGGACCCGGGTTACGACGGCCCGGGGTCTTCCCGGCTCGTGCCACCGTCCCACCCCGACCGACATCCCCACCC
>NZ_JBPQTX010000602.1:0-1406 GCF_051386555.1 Streptomyces sp. URMC 126 | reverse complement strand
CTCCGCCCCCCTCTCCCACTTCACCCCACCCGCATCGTCGGCACGCAAGCGCCCAGCAGCTCCACGAACCCGACGTCCTCACGTGCCACACCGAACACCTCGGCCCGCAGCAGAGTCCTTTCCGCCCAAGCGCGGTGCGGCTTCACCTCGTTCATCTTGTTGGTGTAGGCGGAACGCAGCACCCCGCCGCCCCCGTCCACCGACCGCAGGATGTCCTCGGCGTCGCCGAACTCCTCGTGGCTGACGACGGACAGGGCGTGCACGGGGGCGACGTGCGAGGGGTGGATGCACGTCTTGCCCTGGAGGCCGTTGGCGCGGTCGAGTTCGATCTCGCGCAGCAGACCGTCCATGTCGTGCTCGATCAGGGCCGAGCGCAGCGCCTCCGCCGGACCGGCGAACGGGCTGCGGCGCAGTTGCGGCTTGAACATCCGCTGGTGCTGGCGGAAGTACTCCCACACCGGCCCGGTGACCGTGAAGCCGCTGCCGTCCGCCCGCCCGAGCACATTGACGACGTCGGCGATGACGGAGGCGACGAGCCGGACGTCGTAGGCGGTCATGTCGGGCGCGCGGCGCAACCCGTAGGCGGAGCAGAAGTCGGTGACGCCCAGCCGGAGGGCCAGCACCCGGTCGCGGTACTTGTCCACGGCGCGGGCGATGCCGCCCAGCGTCTCGGTCCTGGTCTCCAGGTGCAGCAGCTCCGGGGATTCCAGGACGGGCATGGCGAAGAGCCGCTGCCCGTACGCGGTTTCGGCCTCGGCGAGTGCTTCCAGGAAGGGCAGACCGCGGTCCTCGGTGAACTTGGGCAGGACGAAGCCGGAGAGCAGCCGCCGGGCGGGGCCGAGGCGGCGCATGAGGTCGGTGATCTGTCCGGGGCGGCGGACGCGGACGAAGAGGAGCGGCACCCGGTCGGCGGGGGCGGCGGCCAGCTCCGCGAACTGCCGGACGAGGTTCTCCTCCGCGGCGGCCACCTCACCGTCCGCTATGGAGTCCTCCAGGCACAGGACCATGGACACGACACCCTGCCCGGCCTGTTTGACGACGTCCCGGGCGAGCGCCGGCCGCGTGGCGGGGCTGTAGAGGGTGGCGCCGAGGGCGACGGCGAGCGTACGGGCCGGGGAGTCGACGCCGAACTCGCCCGGCTCCCGGTGGAACAAGCCGTTCCGGACCTCGGGCGCGAGGTGTCCAAAATGCCGCATCTTTCTCCCCGTTGTGCCGCGCCGTGCCGCCGGGCCGTCCAGCCGACGAGCGTGGCCGATTATCGTACGTCCGGAGACGGGTCAAGAGTTCCCCAAACGCCGGAGGAATCTCGTCCCATCCGCCATACCCCTCAGCCCCGAGCCCAAGCCCGGACTCCGGACCGAGCCTCGGCCCCACCCCGCCCCCGGATAGGATGGGCGCGGCCCCCG
>NZ_JBPQTX010000601.1:0-1425 GCF_051386555.1 Streptomyces sp. URMC 126 | reverse complement strand
CGGCCCCCATCGGAAGGGAGGCTTCGCGGTGGAGGACGGCCCGCCGGCCCGGGCGGGTTCCTGACGGGTGTCCGGTGGTCATGCGTACGACGGGGAGCCTGGGGGAGTCACGAGGAGCCACGGGGAGCCCGAATGTGCCCGTTGTGTCACAGGACGCCCCCGTGGGACCGTCCGCAGGAACCCGTCCGGGCCGGCGGGCCGTCCTCCACCGCGAAGCCTCCCTTCCGATGGGGGCCGGGACAGCCCTCCCGCGGTGATCACGACGGACCGTCGATCACCTATCGTCGGGTGACGGGACACAGCGAGACCGAGTGAGGACATGCGGATGCCGCAGGCGCACATGCAGGAGACGGGCCGTGAGGGAGTCGGTCCGGAGCGGGCCGGCTCCGGGGTCCGACGCCGCGTGGGCGACTGGCTGGGCGATTGGCGCGGCCCGGGGATCTGGCGGCGCGGACTGGTGATCGCGGTACTGGCGCTGGTGCTGGGACTGCTGATGCTGCTGCACTCCAGCATCCCCAACCGGGTCGGCAACCTCGGCAGCCTCACCGAGACCTTCCTGCCCTGGTTCGGCCTGCTCGTCCCCGTACTGCTGGTGTTCGCCCTGCTGCGGCGCTCGGCGAGCGCGCTGATCGCGGTGCTGCTGCCCGCCGTCGCCTGGGTGAACCTCTTCGGCGGGCTCCTCACCGGCAAGTCCGGCTCCGGCGGCGACTTCACGGTCGTCAGCCACAACGTCAACGCCGAGAACCCCGACCCGGCCGGCACCGCGCGGTCCCTCGTCGCGTCCGGCGCGGACGTGGTGGCCCTGGAGGAGCTCAGCGACGCCTCCCGCTACGAGAGGGCCCTCGCGGGCTCCTACCCCTACCACTCGGTGCAGGGCACGGTCGGCATCTGGAGCAAGTACCCGCTGCGCGACGCCCGCCCCGTCGACATCCGCATGGGCTGGACCCGCGCCCTGCGCGCCACCGTCGAGACGCCGAAGGGCCCGCTCGCGGTGTACGTCGCCCATCTGCCGTCCGTCCGCGTCAAGTTCAACGCGGGCTTCACGGCCGGGCAGCGCGACAACAGCGCCGCGGCGCTGGGGCGGGCCATCGCGGCCGAGCCGCTGAAGAAGACGATCCTGCTCGGTGACCTCAACGGGACCATGAACGACCGGTCGCTCGCGCCCGTCACGTCGCAGCTGCGGTCCGCGCAGGGGGCTGCCGGGGACGGGTTCGGGTTCAGCTGGCCGGCGAGCTTTCCGATGGCGCGGATCGATCAGATCATGGTGCGGCAGGTGGATCCGGTGTCGGCTTGGACGCTTTCAGAGACGGGGAGCGATCATTTGCCGGTGGCGGCTCGCGTAAAGCTTTGAGGGTTCGCCTTCGGCGGTGGGTGCCCCGGTCCCGCCCTTTCACCGTTTCTTGCGGGGGCGAGCCCCCGCAAGAA
>NZ_JBPQTX010000600.1:0-1432 GCF_051386555.1 Streptomyces sp. URMC 126 | reverse complement strand
GGAAGGGGACGGTGAAGACGGTTCCGGCGGACGGGATGGCGTGGGGCCTGCCAGTGGGGCGGGCGGTGCCGACGACTTCGCCGGGGCGGAGGAATGCGTCGGTGCGCACGGATCCGTCGGCGCACATGAACCCGTCGGCGTACACGGATCCGGTGACCCGTAGGTGGCGGCGGACCCGTAGGTGACCATTGACCCTTGCGGGGCCGGCGACCCGTAAGGGACCCCCGACCCGTAGGGGGCCTTCGACCCGTAGGGGACCTCCGGCCCGTACGGAACCGGCGACCCGTAAGGGGCCGGTGACCCGTAGGAGGCCGGCAGCCCGTACGGGTCCTGCGGCAGGACGTCCCCGCGCCGTTCCCGCCACGCGCGGTAGGCAGCGTTGCCCCGAGCCAACTCCTCGTAGGCGTGCGCCAGATCCGCGTACAGGGCATCGATCTCGGTGATGGACAGCGTTCCCGTCCGTGATACGAGGGACAGGCGGGACGTGAGCGGATCTCCGAGGAGTGGCCGGACGACCGTACCCTCCGTGGGTTCGGCGGTGGCCTGGCAGAGCCGCACGGCCTCGCCGGACGCGACGAGGTCGGCGGCCGTGGCGGTGTCGCGCACTTGCAGCAGCCGGGGATTGAGGCCGGCCGTCGAGAGGGCGCGGCGCAAGGCGGCGCACTCGTGGTCGGCGGTCGGGTCGACGATCCAGGAGTCGTCCGCGAGTTCGGGCAGCGCCACGCACGCGAGCGCGGCTACGGGATGGCCGGCGGCCAGTGCGACGAACCGGGGCTCGCAGTCGACCAGAACGCGCCTCTCCAGTCCCGGTGGCAGGTGCAGCGGGAAGCCGGCCGGCTCTTGGACGAGGGCGACGTCGAGCTGGTTGGTGGCGAGCAGTTGGACGAGAGCGGCCGATGACACCTCTATATGGATCGTGGTGTCCGTGCCCGGGAGCCTTCGGTGGACGCGGCGCAGCCATTCGGCCACGGTCGGGCCGCCAACGGAGCCGAGGCGCAGACACATCCCGCCCATGCCGGAGGCGGCGTCACGCGCCGCCATCACCAGGGCGGTCATCTCGGCCACGATCGGCCGGGCGCGGGACAGCACGGAATGGCCGAGAGGCGTCGGGCGGCTGCCCGTCTGCCCGCGGGTGAACAACACCCCGCCGATCGCTCCCTCGATGCGCCTGAGCTGAGTCGTGAGCGAGGGCTGGGTCATGCCCAGCTGTAATGCGGCCTTCCGTACGCTCCCGGTGTCGGCGATAGCGCACAGCGCACGGAGGTGCCTGACCTCAAGCTCCACGGTCCGGAGCATAACCGCGCCCCCTTGGCCACACCAGGCACATTCTCGGGCAGGTGTGAGGACTCCCCGTCAACCGCGCGTCGGCGCGCGGACGGTGGTGGGGCGGTGGCCGCGGCGGTCCAGCCGGCTGAGGACGGCGGCCTGGGAG
>NZ_JBPQTX010000599.1:0-1450 GCF_051386555.1 Streptomyces sp. URMC 126 | reverse complement strand
GGGTGGTGGAGGTGGCGGTGGAGGTGGCGGTGCTGGTCATGGTCGTTCGCTTTCCGTACGTAGTGATCAGGGGAGGTGTTCAGAGGTGTTCGCAGGCATTCCGGCCGGGGCCTCGTACCGACCCCGGACCCGGGCCTCAGGAAGCCCGCTTCGCGGGGAACCCGTGGACGCGGGCGCCGACCACCACGGCGAGCACGGGCGCCAGCAGCAGGAGCACCGACCACGGCAGCGAGAAGTGGCCGAGCCCGTCGAGGAGGAGGCCGCCGACGACCCCGCCGCCCGCCATGGCCACGTTCCAGAGGGTGACCAGCATCGCCTGCGCCGCGTCGGCCGACTCGCCGCCCGCCTGGCCGACGGCGGTCTGCAGGAGAGTCGGGACACCGCCCCAGCCCAGGCCCCACAGGGCGGCGGCGACGTAGACGAGAGCCGGGCTGTCGGAGAAGACGGCGAAGACGGCGGCGGACGCGGCGACCAGGAGGGCGGAGGCGATGGTGAGGGCCCGCAGCCGGCGGTGGATGTGGGCGCCCACGAACCAGATGCCGGCCAGCGACGCGATGCCGAAGGTCAGCAGGACGAGGTCGGCCGAACCGCCCATGCCCAGGTGGTCGAGGAAGGTGGCGATGTAGGCGTAGAGGATGGTGTGAGCCAGGACGAACACCGTGGTGACGAACAGCGCGGGCGTCACGCCCGGCACCTTCAGCACCCGCAGCATCGGGGCACGGGCGCCGCGCGCCTGGCCGGGGTGGTCGGGAACCACGGCGGCGATCCAGCCGAGGACGACGACGCTGAGCGCGGTCATGGCCAGGAACGCCACGCGCCACCCGAGCACCTCGCCGAGGAAGGTCCCGGCGGGCACGCCCAGGGAGAGGGCCACCGGTATGCCCGCCATAGCGATCGCGATGGCCTTGCCCTCCAGCCCGGCGGGCGCCATGCGGCGCGCGTACCCGACGAGCAGGGCCCAGGCCAGCCCGGCGGCCACACCGGCCAGGGCACGGGCCACCATGGTCAGGGCGTAATCGGACGAGACGGCGGTGACCGTGTTCGCGACGGCGAATCCCGCCATCGACGTCAGCAGCAGGCGCTTCCGTCCCCACCCCGCGGTGGCCGCCGTCAGGGGGATCGCCGTGAGGAACGTTCCGACCGCGTAGACGGTGATGGTCTGGCCCGTCGCCGACTCGCTCACGCCCAGGTCACCGCTCATCGCGGGCAGCAGGCCCGCCGGAAGGGTCTCCGTGAGGCTGGTGATGAAGACGGCCGTGGCGAGGGCGAGCAGGGCCAGGAGCGGCAGTTTGCCGTTCGGGGGCGTGGCGGTGACGGTGGTGGCGGTGCGGGACGAGGACGAGGACGAGGGTGTTCGTTCTGCTGTGCGCATGGCGGTGATCCCAACTCTCTCTTTCGCTGGGGGCGTTCGGGGAGGCGACGGTCAAGGGCGGGGCGAGCCGCTGGGGGG
>NZ_JBPQTX010000598.1:0-1463 GCF_051386555.1 Streptomyces sp. URMC 126 | reverse complement strand
CCCCCGACCCCTGGCAGGTCAAGCCCGCGCTCGTCCTGCTCCGCTCCCTCGTCTTCACCCTCCCCGGCTTCGGATACGCCCTCGGAGCACCCCTGCTCACCGGCGACCGGGGCGCCGGCGGGCTGCCCGACGGCACCGCGGGGCTCGTCGCCGCCGCCCTCACGGCCTGGGCGTGGAACCAGGCACTCGCCCACCGCGCCTACCTCCGGCTCGCCGCCGGCGGGCGGGCCGCCGCCGGCCGCTGCCTGCGCACCGGCGCCCCGCTCGGCGCGCTCCTGGCCACGGCGGCGGCGCTCGCCTTCCACGGGCCCGTCGGCGCCGCCTCGTTCGCCGTCGGCCAGGCGCTCTACCTGTCCGCCGCCACCGTCCTGCTCGTCCTGGGCCGCGAACGCCTGCTGCTGTACACCCTGCTGCCCGTCGCCGCCGGGGGCGCGGCCGTCCTCGTCGCCGAACCGCCCCGCGCCCTGGCCGTCGGCCTGCTGCTCGCCACCCTGGCCGGGGTGATCGGCACGGCGGCGTACCAGAACGCCCTGGCCGTACGGGAGGAGGGGACGCCGCCACCGGACCTCTCCCCCCTCGCCTCCGCCCCCTACGGGCTCTTCGGGCTCGGCTGCGGCGTCCTCACCGGCGTCGCCGCGCTCGGGGACGTGCTGCGCCACGGCAGCCACGCCGACCCCGCCGGCCCCACCGTCATCGCCCTCACCCTCAGCATGGGAGCCGCCGAATGGCTGCTCTACCGGTTCCGCAGCCGGGCCCTGCGAGTCCTCGCCCGCGCCACCACACTCCGCGGCCTGCCCGCCGGCGTCGCCCGAGTCCTCGGCCTGTGCCTCGCCGTGTACCTCACCGCCCTCGCGGCGCTGGCCCTCGCCGCCGACGCCGTCTGGCCCGGCGGCCCGCCGCCGACCCCGCTGCGCACGGCCGCGCTGCTCGCCCTCGGCGCGGTGCTGTGGACGGGACTGCTGCTCCAGGCGTACGGCATCGCCTGGGCGCCGGCCCTGCTCTGCCTCGGGGCGGGGGCCGCGGAGGCCGCCGCACTGGTGGCCCGGCTGCCGTCGCCGGCCGCCGTCCAACTCGTCGTCTGCGCCTGCGCGTCGACCGCTCTGGCCGCGACGGCGATCGTCCGGCTGGGGCGGATCACGGCGCATCGCTGACGCGGCGAGGGCGGCCGGACCGGGGCGGGGCGGCCCGAGGCCTCCGTTCTCCCGCACACCGCGCCGCCGCCCCGCGCGCCCGCACCCACGGGCGTCGGCCGCTCGCGTGTACCACCACGCCGCCGAGAGGCCGGGCGGTCGGCCCCGCCCGCACCACGGCCACCCCGGTGGCCGACCGTCCCCGTGCCACCGCACCACCGGGGGAGCCGTCCCCTGCCCCGCGCGGAGCGGTCCACCGACCGCCGTCCACCGTCCGTTCACCAGAGGAGCAACTCCACATGACCGCGCAGTCCCCGTCCCCCAGCGTCCCCG
>NZ_JBPQTX010000597.1:0-1477 GCF_051386555.1 Streptomyces sp. URMC 126 | reverse complement strand
GGGTCCGTGGGGGTGGTGGGGTGGGGGTTACTTGTCGCCCGTGCGTTCGCCCAGGACGATGTCGGTCGTCGTCTGCTTGCCGTTGCGGACGTAGGTGATCGAGACCTTGGTGCCGGGCTTGTGAGTCCAGATCTCGCTGATCAGCGTCGGACCGCTGTCGATCTTGGTGTCGGCGAGCTTGGTGATCACGTCGCCGGGCTTGAGGCCGGCCTTGTCCGCCGGGCCACCCGGGGTCACCGCCGCGGCGCCGTCGGTGCCGTTGTCGGCGATGCGGGCGCCCGTGCCGCCGTCCTTCATGTTCACGGTGGCGCCGATCACGGGGTAGACCGGCTTGCCGGTCTTGATCAGCTGGTCGGCGACGTTCTTCGCCTGGTTGATGGGGATGGCGAAGCCCAGCCCGATGCTGCCCGACTGGCCCTGGGCGCCGGGGAAGCCGCCGCCGTTGTTGGCGGACTGGATGGCCGAGTTGATGCCGATCACCGCGCCCTGGGCGTTGAGCAGCGGGCCGCCCGAGTTGCCGGGGTTGATCGAGGCGTCGGTCTGCAGGGCGCTCATGTAGGAGGCGTTGCCGCTGCCGCCGCCGTCGCTGGAGGCGACAGGGCGCTTCTTGGCGCTCACGATGCCCGTGGTGACCGTGCCGGAGAGGCCGAACGGCGCGCCGATCGCGACGGTCGCGTCGCCCACGGCGGTCTTGTCCGAGTCGCCCAGGGGCAGCGGGCTGAGCTTGGCGTCGGACGGGTTCTTCAGCTTGATGACCGCGACGTCGTAGCCCTGGGCGCGCCCGATGACCTCCGCGTCGTACTGCTTGCCGTTGGAGAACGTCACGGACAGCCGGCCGCCCTCGGCGGCCGAGGCGACGACGTGGTTGTTGGTGAGGATGTGGCCCTCGGTGTCGTAGACGAAGCCCGTCCCGGTGCCGCCCTCGCCGCCGCTGCCCTGCGCCTCGATCGTCACGACGCTGGGCAGCGCCTTGGCGGCGATGTCCGCGACCGAACCGGGCGTCCTGCTGGCGGTCTTCGGGTCGCCGGGGGCGGAGACGGTCGTGGACGAGGTGTCGCTCCGGTTCGCCGCCCAGTAGCCGATGCCGCCGCCGGCCGCCCCGGCGACCAGGGCGGCCACCAGGACCGCCACCGCGAGGCCGCCCCCGCGCCGGCGCCGCGGCGGCTCGGGGGCGCCCCAGGGGGCGGCCAGCGGGACGAGCGGGCCGCCGTGCCCGGCCGCGTCCTGCGGGACCGGGCCGTACGTCGTGGGAGCACCCGCCGTCGGGGCGCCCGCCGCGTTGAACCACGGGCCCTGCTCCGGGTGCCGGGCGGCCTCGCCCTGCCCGGCGGACGGGGGAGGGGTGCCGGGGACCGGCGGAGCGGCAGCGGCGTCGGGAGCGGCCGGCGGCTGCCCGGCCCGCCCGTCGCGCTCCTCCGGCGCGGTGGAGCCGGCGGGCGGGGCGGCGGGCGCGGGAGGAGCCTGGGGGGCGGGACGA
>NZ_JBPQTX010000596.1:0-1490 GCF_051386555.1 Streptomyces sp. URMC 126 | reverse complement strand
GTATAAGAGACAGCCCTCCGCCCCCGGGCGTTCTCGCGCTGTCCGCCGGATCGCCTCAGAGCGTCCATCCGTAGGCCACGCCGGGAGCCTCGCGCGGCGCGTACGGCAGCGTCACCGGCCCCGACTCGGAAGATCTTTCCGGTCTTTCCCCTGGTCCGACGATGTTTCGGCCCATTGTCAGTGGCGCACGACATGATAGGAGCCGTTGAGTCGGCCGCAGCGGAGACGGCCGGTGGTGCGGGAGGGCGGGGAGGTGAGCCCATGGGGGCGTACGACTGCGACGTGCTGGTGATCGGCGGCGGCATCGTGGGCCTGTCGACGGCCTACGCGGTCACGCGCGCCGCGCCGGGCACGAGCGTGGTCGTGCTGGAGAAGGAGCCGGGTCCCGCGCGGCACCAGACGGGCCGCAACAGCGGGGTGATCCACAGCGGGATCTACTACCGGCCGGGTTCACTGAAGGCCGAGTTCGCGGTGCGGGGCGCGGCGGAGATGGTGAAGTTCTGCACGGAGCACGGCCTGCCGCACGAGGTCACCGGAAAGCTCATCGTGGCCACCGAGCGGGCCGAACTGCCGCGCCTGCACGCCCTGGTGCAGCGCGGCCGGCAGCACGGCATTCCCGTTCGCGAACTGGGCCCGGCCCAAATAGCCGAGTTCGAACCGGACGTACGGGGTGTGGGCGCGATCCACGTCGGCACCACGGGCATCTGCGACTTCGGCGCGGTCGCCGCGCACTTGGCCCGCCTCGCCGAGGACGCGGGTGCGTCGGTGCGTTACGGGGCGGAGGTACGGGTCGTGGGCCGGCGCGGGGACGTGGTCGCCGTGCGGACGGCGGACGGCACGGTCGTGCGCGCCCGGGCGCTGGTCAACTGCGCGGGACTGTACAGCGACCGGGTGGCCCGGCTCGCGGGCGACGATCCGGGCGTACGGATCGTTCCCTTCCGCGGGGAGTACTACGCGCTGGCGCCCACCGCCACGGCGCGGGTGCGCGGCCTGGTCTACCCGGTGCCGGACCCGGCCTTTCCCTTCCTGGGCGTCCACCTCACGCGAGGTGTCGACGGCGCGGTGCACGTAGGCCCCAACGCGGTGCCCGCGACGGCGCGCGAGGGGTACGCGTGGCGGACCGTACGGCCGGTGGAGCTCGCCGCCACGGCCGCGTTCCCCGGCACGTGGCGGCTGGCGCGCCGGCACTGGCGGTACGGGGTGGCCGAGGCGCGGCGCTCCCTGTCGAAGGCGGCCTTCACCGCGGCCGTCCGCCGCCTCCTGCCGGGTGTCACGGAGGACGACCTGATACCCGCGCCGTCCGGGGTGCGCGCCCAGGCGGTGCTGCGGGACGGCACGCTGGCGGACGACTTCCTGTTCGCCGGCTCCCGGCGGATGGTGCACGTCCTCAACGCACCGTCCCCGGCGGCGACGGCCTCGCTGCCGATCGGACGGGAGGTGGCGCGGAGGGTGCTGGCGGAACTGCGCTGAGGGGGTGGGTGACCGGGCGG
>NZ_JBPQTX010000595.1:0-1516 GCF_051386555.1 Streptomyces sp. URMC 126 | reverse complement strand
ATCGACGGGGGCGGCGGGGCGGGGATGGCGGAGACCAGGCTGATCCAAGGCCGGTACGAGCTGCTCGACCGGATCGGGCGGGGCGGCATGGGAGAGGTGTGGCGCGCCCGCGACGAGTCCCTGGGCCGGCACGTGGCCGTCAAGTGCCTCAAACCGCTGGGCCCCCGGCACGAACCCTCCTACCTCCGGGTGCTCCGCGAGCGCTTCCGCCGTGAGGCCCGCGTCGCCGCGTCGCTGCAACACCGCGGCATCACCGTCGTACACGACTTCGGCGAGAGCGACGGAGTCCTCTACCTGGTGATGGAACTGCTCGACGGGCGCAACCTCAGCCAGCTCCTGGAGGACAACAAGCAGCACCCGCTCCCCGTCCCCGAGGTCGTCGACATCGCCGAACAGGTCGGCGCCGCCCTCGCGTACACCCACCGCCAGGGCATCGTCCACCGCGACCTCAAGCCGGCCAACATCATGCGGCTGACCGACGGCACGGTGAAGATATGCGACTTCGGCATAGCGCGCCTCGGACACGACATCGGCTTCACCGCCCGGCTCACCGGAACCGGCATCGCCATGGGCACGCCCCACTACATGTCGCCGGAACAGATCGGCGGGGGGAGCGTCGACCACCGCAGCGACCTGTACTCCCTCGGCTGTGTGCTGTACGAGATCGCCACCGGCACGCCGCCGTTCGACATGGACGACGCCTGGGCCGTGCTCGTCGGCCACCGCGACACCCCGCCCCGGCCCCCGCGCGACCTGCGCCCGGAGCTGCCGCGGGCGTTCGAGGACGCCGTCCTCGACCTGCTCGCCAAGGAGCCCGGCGACCGCCCCGACGACGCGGCGGAACTCGTCAGGCGGCTGACCGGAGCCCGGCCCGGAACGCACCCGGGCGGCGCCCCTTACGCCGGTGGGGCGCCGTACGCCGACGGCACGCCGCCGTACGGCGCGCGCGTTCCCCACACCGGCGGCATGCCGTATACCGGCGATACGGCATACACCGGCAGTGCCGCGTACACCGGCAGTGCCGCCTACGGAGGCGTCCAGGCTCATCCCGGCAGCGCGGCTCACACCGACCCCGATCCCACCACCGACCCCGCCCATCCCTCCCACCTCGGCGGCGGTTCCGCCACCGGACTGCACGCGGAGGGGCTGCCGCGCCCCGGCGGCGACCCGCGTCGCCTGTCCGAACCGCCGTCCCGGCTCCCGGCCTGGGCGCGGAACATGACCACCGGCTCCAAGGCCGCCGGCACCGGCGCCACGGCCCTCCCGCCCGACCCCTCCGCCGTGCTGACCGGCGCCTGGACGGTCTCGTGGAGCGATGGGACGGGCGCGGCGGGCGGCAGGGACGGCCGGGAGACGAGAGGGGGAACGGCCCGCCGGACCGTCGCTCCGGCGCGCGTCCCGGGCGCCGACCCCCGGCTGTCCATCGGCTCGGGAGCACTCCTCTCCACCGACGCGGCCACCGGCGCCGCCGGTCCGTCACGCACCACCGCGACCGCCCCCTCCGCCGGCCCCACGC
>NZ_JBPQTX010000594.1:0-1519 GCF_051386555.1 Streptomyces sp. URMC 126 | reverse complement strand
CTCCCGACGACCCCGGCCCCCGCCCCGGCGCCCGCCGGGACACCGCACCCGGTCCCGGACGCCGTCGCCTACCTGGCCGGCCGGTGGGCGGTCGGCCGTACCCTCCACGACCTGGCCACCGGCCTGGAAGGCACCTTCCACGGCACGGCCGCGTTCGCCCCGGACGCCGCCGACCCGGCACGCCTCTCGCACGTCGAGGACGGCGAACTGACCTGGAACGGCACCACCAACCGGGCGGGCCGGACGCTCCTGCTGCACGGCCGCCCCGACGGCACGGCCGACGTCACCTTCGCCGACGGCCGTCCCTTCCACTCCCTGGACCTCCGCACCGGGCGCTGGACCCCTCACCACCCCTGCGGCCGGGACCGTTACGACGGGACGTTCACCGTCGTCTCGCCGGACGAATGGCACCTCACCTGGCGCACCACGGGCCCCGCCAAGGACCTGCTCCAGCTCTCGGTGTACCGGCGCGAGCCCCACCCGTCGCAGCGCTGAACCCCACCCACCTCACACCGAAGCCCCCGATCTTCAAACCCCTGCCCTTGCCCACGCTCCCGCCGCCGCGGCCCGCTCCGCGTACGTCGTGAAGTCCACCGGCTCCCGGCCCAGCAGGCGCCGGACCCCGTCCGTCGGGGCGGCCGTGTGTCCCTCCCGGTGGAGGGCGAACAGGGCGCCGAGAGCCCGGGCCGCCGACTCCGGGACGCCGGCGGCCAGCAGGTCGGCGTGGTACTCCGCCGGGGACAGCTCCACATAGTCGATCTCGCGTCCGGCCGCCCGGGCCATCTCCGCCACGGCCTCGCCGAAAGTCAGGGCTCGGGGCCCGGATACCTCGGTCACGCCGTCGGTGTGCGCGGCGCGCGTGAGCAGCCGCGCGGCCACCGCCGCGACGTCGTCCGCGTCGACGAACGGCTCGGGGACGTCCCCGATCGGCAGGGCCAGGCGGCCGGCGCGCAGGGGTTCGCGCCAGAGGTCCTCGTCGAAGTTCTGGTCGAAGTTGTTGGCCCGCAGGACGGCCCACTCCACGCCGGACGCGCGCACCGCCGCCTCGGCCGCGGCCATGCCCTGCCCGAAATCCGGGCCGATGTGCTCGATGCCCCGGCCCGAGAGGGCCACGAACCGGCCGACGCCCGCCTCTACGGCCTGTGCCGTGAACTCCGGAACGGCCTCGTACCCCTCGTCGGGAGCGACCAGGTAGACGGCCGAGACGCCGTCGAGGGCGCCGGACCAGGTGGCGGGCTCGGTCCAGTCGAAGCGGACCTCGCCGGAGCGGGACGCGGCCCGGACGGGCACGCCCGCGGCGCGCAGCTCGCGCACCACGCGGCGGCCGGTCTTGCCGGTCGCGCCGAGGACCAGGACGGAACGCGAGTCGGGGGAAGGGACGGAAGGGAAAACGCTCTTGGACATGGAGGAAAGTCAACTCGGCGGCCGAGAAGCGGGACATGGGCGAACGTCCGCGCCCCATGTCCGCCCGTCCGCCGACCGCCTCGGGCCCCCGCCTGCCACCCGGCCTCCCCCGTTC
>NZ_JBPQTX010000593.1:0-1520 GCF_051386555.1 Streptomyces sp. URMC 126 | reverse complement strand
GGCGGGGCGGGCGACGCGGGTGTGGCCCGTGGCTGACGGGCCGGTGCCGAGGCGCCCTGATCTCCGGTCCTCCCCGGAAGGGGACCGGGCGCAGGGCGCGGCGGCGTCCCGGCGCCGGGCTCACACCCGGTCGGGCCGCCGTACGTACACCGCCCACGTCACCGCCATGCAGAGCACGTACCACGCCAGGAAGGCCAGGTAGGCGGGTTCGCCGCTGCCGCCGGCGAGGAAGGCCTGCCGGAAGGCGACGTTGATCAGGACGCCGCCGAGCGCCCCGACCGCGCCCGCGATGCCCATGACGGCGTTGGCGTGCCGGTGCGCACGCCGGTCGGCGGCCTCGGGGTCCGCGCCGGCCTCCACCGCGCGGCGGGCGGCGGCGCGGTGGAGGGCCGGGATCATCTTGAAGGCCGAACCGTTGCCGACGCCGCTGAGCACGAAGAGCAGCACGAACCCGGCCAGGAACAGCGGCAGGGACCCCCACCGCGACGCGGCGAGCACCACGGCCGTGCCGCCCGCCATGCCGGCGAACGTCCAGAAGGTGACGCGGGCCCCGCCCCACCGGTCGGCGAGCACACCGCCCACGGGACGGACCAGCGAACCGAGCAGCGGCCCGAGGAACGTCAGCGAGGCGGCCCGCACGGGCGTCGGGAAGGCGTCCGGGAACTGCACCAGCAGCACCTGCCCGAAGGCGAACCCGAAGCCGATGAAGGAACCGAAGGTCCCGATGTAGAGCAGGGACACCGTCCAGGTGTGCCCCTGCCGGGCGACCTCGCGCAGCGGCCGGCCCGGCGGGCGCGCCCCGCCGAGGTCGTCCATGTACAGGGCGGCGGCGAGGGCCGCGACCACGATGAGCGGGATGTACACCAGGACGATCAGCCGGGGGTGCCCGGCGCCCGCGGTGCCCAGCACCAGCAGCCCGAGCAGTTGCACGGCGGGCACGCCGAGGTTGCCGCCGCCGGCGTTGACGCCGAGCGCGCGGCCCTTGAGGCGCTGGGGGTAGAACGCGTTGATGTTCGCCATCGACGACGCGAAGTTGCCGCCCCCGACCCCCGCGACGGCGGCGACGAGCAGCAGCGTCGAGTAGGACACGCCCGGCCGGAGGACGGCCGCCGCGAGCGCGGTGGGGACGAGGAGGAGGCCCGCGCTGATCACCGTCCAGGTCCGGCCGCCGAACACGGTCACGGCGACCGTGTAGGGCAGCCGCAGCGCACCGCCGACGAGCGTGGGCACCGCGGTGAGCGTGAACTTCCCGGCCGGGTCCACCCCGTATTCGGGGCCGAGGAACAGGACCAGCACGGACCACAGGCTCCACACCGAGAAGCCGATGTGCTCGCAGAAGACGGACAGGACGAGGTTGCGCCGGGCGGTCCGGGCACCGCCGGCCGCCCAGAACTCCGGGTCCTCGGGCCGCCAGTCCTCGACGCGCCGGCGGTGGCGCCGCGGGCGCGTGGCGGCGGAGACGGGTGGTGAATCAGGGGCGAGTGAGGAATCGGGGGCGGGGGCGGCATCCGCCACCGGGG
>NZ_JBPQTX010000592.1:0-1545 GCF_051386555.1 Streptomyces sp. URMC 126 | reverse complement strand
GCCCGGGCGGGGCGGGGGCCGGTGGCGGGACGTTCGCGAGGCGCGCCCGCAGCGGTGCCGCCGCGCGCCGCGCGTCGCGCACGGACAGCGGCACCGGCGTCCAGCCGGCCAGCCGGCCGAGGGCGACGACGGGCGGGTGCACGGGGGAGACGGCCATCACCTCCGCCGGTCCGCCGACGACGGGCGGCTCGCCCGGCCCCGGCAGCAGGACCACCCGGTCCGCGTACTGCACCACCCGCTCCAGCCGGTGCTCGGCCAGCAGCACGGTGGTGCCCAGGTCGTGGACGAGCCGTTGCAGCACCGCGAGGACCTCCTCGGCGGCGGCGGGGTCGAGGGCGGACGTCGGCTCGTCCAGGACCAGCACCCGGGGATGCGTCGTGAGCACCGAACCGATGGCCACGCGCTGCTGCTGGCCGCCGGAGAGGGTACGCAGGGCGCGGTCGCGGAGGCCGGCCAGGCCCAGCAGGTCGAGGGTCTCCTCGACCCGGCGCCGCATGGTGTCCGCGGGGAGCCCCAACGACTCCATGCCGTACGCCAGTTCCTCCTCGACCGTGTCGGTCACGAAGTGTGCGAGCGGGTCCTGGCCCACCGTGCCGACGACGTCCGCGAGTTCGCGCGGCCGGTGGGTGCGGGTGTCCCGCCCGTCGACGGTGACCCGGCCGCGCAGCGTGCCGCCGGTGAAGTGCGGCACCAGTCCGCTCACGGCGCCCAGCAGCGTCGACTTGCCGACCCCCGAAGGGCCGACCAGAAGGCACAACTCCCCCTCGGGGATGGTCAGATCGAGGTCCCGGAGGGTCGGGGCGGCGGCGTCGTGGTACGTCACCGTCACCTGCTCGAAGCGGATCACCGGGTGCGGCTCCTTCGGGGTACTGCGGTCGCGTCGGGGTCGTGCGCGGCGTCCGGGCGCGCCCGGAGAGGCGCCGTGCCGGCGGGCGGGCCGTCCAGGGTGCGGCCCTCGCCGGGGCCGGGGCCGCCGCCGTCCGGCGCGGGACGGTCCGAACGCGCTCGCGGCCGGTCCTGGGCGGCGTCCGGGTGCGGGCCGGGTGGTGGTGTGTGGTGCTCGGGGTCGGGTGCGGGGCGTGCGGGGGCGGCACTTGGCCGGTGGGCTTGGCCCTGATGCTCACGGCCCTGAGGGTCCCGGCCCTGGTGGTCCTGGTCCCGAGGGCCCCGGCCCGTCCGGCCCGGGACCGGGCGGGCCGTGGCAGGAGACGGACCCCCGCCCGGGCGGGGACGGCGGCCCGGCCCGGACGGCGCCGCGGAGGAGCCGGGCAGGGGGACGGAGGGACCGGAGGGACCGGATGACAACAAGGGAGAGCCGGACGAGACGTGGCCCCGCCCGGTCGGTGCGTCATCGTCCCGTCCGGGGGAGATGGGGTCCCGTCCGGGTGGTGCGTCGTCGTCTCGTCCGGGGGTGATCGGGGCCCGCCCGGGCGGCACGGCGTCGGCTCGCCTGGGGGAAGCCGGGCAGGGCCCGGACGGCGCCGCGGAGGAGCCGGGCAGGGGGACGGAGGGACCGGAGGGACCGGATGACAACAAGGGAGAGCC
>NZ_JBPQTX010000591.1:0-1575 GCF_051386555.1 Streptomyces sp. URMC 126 | reverse complement strand
CCCACGCACCACCCCTCCCACCGAAGGAGCCGCAATGACCGCACCGCTCCCCCGCCTCCGCGCCCGCGCCCTGCTGGCCTCCGGCGCCGGGTTATCCATGGCTGCCGCACTCACCCTGACCGGTGCCGGCACCGGCACCGCCACGGCCGCCGACGCGCCGTCCACGACCGTGACCCCGGCCGGTCACTCCTTCGCCGCGCAGCTCAACGGCAAGGCGACGTTCAAGGCCGGCTCGGTCACCGTGACGTGTACGACCTCCGGCTCCGCCCCCACGGCCGGCAGCACCAACAACCGGATACCCGACGCCCCCGACAACCACAACGCGTCCGGCCCGGTCAGCAACAACATCAACCCGCCCACGTTCGGCGGCTGTACGACGAGCATGCCCGGTGTCAAGGCGACCGTGGAGACCTCCGGCACCTGGACCGTCGCCATGCAGAACGGCGACCCGATCGTCGCCACGCTGGGCATGCCCACCGCGGGCTTCAAGCTGACCACGACCGGCCTCGCGTCCTGCACCGTCACGGCGGCGCCCACCGCCCCGGCGTCCCTGCCGGCCGTCTTCACCAACGGCGACGCCGACAACCCGTCGAAGATCACCCTCTCAGGTGCCCCCGCGGCGGTGAAGGTCGAGGGCGGCTTCGGCTGTCCGACGGCCGCCAAGACGTCCACGTTCAGCGCGGTCTACGACGTCACCGACGTCACCGACCCCGCGTCGCGCGTCCTCGTAGGCGAGTGACGACCGCCGCGCCCCGGACCCGGTGACGGCTACGGCGACGGCCCGCCCCGCGCGGGCCGGATCGCCCGGCGGCCCGGCCGCCGGCAAGCCGTCACCCCTCCTCCGGCCTCCGCCCGCCGCGCCCCCGTCGGCGGGCGGGGGCCGGCTCCGCGCAGGCCTCGGCGATCGCGGCGGTGTCCCAGTAGAACGGCCGCACGCGGACGATCCGCCCGTCCCGCACCTCGATCGTCTGGACGATCGGGAACTCCAGCTCCCGCCCGGTCGCCCGGGCCCGCGCGCGGATACGGCTGTACACGACGACCGTGTCACCGTCGACGCCGAGGAACCGCTGGTCGTGGATGTCGAACCGCTCCCAGGCCAGGCTCATCGCCAGGAAGAACCGGGCCATGCCCTCGTGCCGGTGCCATGTCCCGCCGTAGGGGAGGGAGTCGGCCTGGTGCAGCACCACGTCGTCCGCGAAGTAGGGGGCGAGGAGGTCGAAGGAGGCGGCGCCGGGGCCGCCCGCGGCGAGGTAACGGCTCTCGGCCTCGTACATGTTCCTGAGGACGGACAGCGGGTCGGCGAGCGCGGACGCCGCGTCGGGGACGGTGGGCGTCCGGGGGGCCTTCGAAGGGGAGGGTGCCGGGGATGTCGTCATGACGTCAGCATCGTCCGGCCGGGTGCGGGCGCGCTGGCGGCCGTCGGACGTCGACGTGGGCAGGGGGCGGGGTGGGGCGGAGCCCAGGCCGAGGCCATAGCAGGTCCCAAGCCGGACCCGGAAACCGGACCCGGAGCCAGGGCAGGCCCAGGGGAGTCAGGGCAGGGCCGAAGCCCTGCGTCGAAGGCCCGCCCCCGCC